>NZ_JAWOTK010000006.1:0-61393 GCF_033338855.1 Vibrio sp. Vb0937
AGCCACTCATCGCTTATCTTGAGTGCGTCACCTTGAATCGTGACACTAGGAACTTCAAACTGGTTTTCGTATCCATCACCGCCATCAAGAATATCCACCGTTAATATAGCATCGGGATTCAACCGCTCAGGAGCCTGAGTCTCAGAAGTTGGGTTCTCTCTTTCTTGCACTGCTGGCCTAGTAACATAGCCATTAGAAACGAGTTGCTCAGGTAAAACAGCGCGAATATAGGCAACAAAACTTAACCCACCAGAAGACTCACTAAAATCTCGAACGCTCTGATTAAAAGTGGATTCAATACCGTTTTGAGATGCAATTAAAAGATCATTCGAACTCGATTCATCCTCACTTGTTGTATCTTCATTAAATGCAATATCGAGAATGTCAGTATTAAGAACAACCACCTCTACTTCTGGAACTAATTGTTCGTTGGGCAACATTTGGATCCAAGAACCGTCACTTAAAACCGCCCAAAGAACATTACCGATTTGAATGTAGAGTATTGGCTGCATAATTCGCCCCATATGAAACAACGAACTTTAAGTATGGTCGACGAATATGACTGTTCAAATGAAACTAGAAAAAACATGGCCCTAAATGGCTCTAATGAGATATTGAACCAAAAACATACCTCATGTATGCGAGAAAGAGCCATTGGGGTAAACTACTTCTGGCGTAACCCATCCACTGGAAATTGATTGAAATTCCCCTTGCTACAATCGGGCTCATATCCAAATGGAGCAGGGAAAGGAATCGTATCGCAGCTTGTTGAAACGGAAGATTCAAACTTTACTCTCTTTCCTATCATGATAGGAAATAACCATGTGGCATTATTTCTTAAATCAAACTCCTCTTTAGGGTCATCAATCAAATTATATATTTCAGGGATCTGTAATGGGCGCCCTTTCTCCGGCATGATATCTTGATCAATAAAGTGCATCTTGTAATTTTCCCACTTATAAGCGTAGGTTTCAGATCCATTGTTAACGATGAAACCATCTCGATTAGACTTTTCACTATCTCCCTTTAAAAAGGCCCACTGATCAATACTATCTATTGTTCTATCGCTTGGTAATTTGTATCCACCGACATGAGAAAGTGAGGCAAATAGATCCACAACATGGATAATTTCATCACTCACTCTACCCGGTTTGATGTGGTTAGGCCAAGAGGCAATAAATGGTGTTCGGAGAGACCCTTCAAGAGCCGTAAAGTACGCACCACGCCATGGCCCGCTAGAGCCTTGGTATGGCATATGCCACTCTGGACCGTTGTCAGAAAACCAAATCACTAGTGTATTGTCTTTAATTCCTGCTTTTTCTATTGCACCAATAACTTGCCCAGCTCGAAAATCTATCTCAGCTAACACATCTGAGTAATTTCCTTTGCCTGTTTTACCAATAAAATCAGGATGAGGTAGCGTCGGTAAATGTGGTTGAGTAAAAGTAATTACAGAGAAAAATGGCTTATTCTCTTTCACATTTCGATTTATAAAATCTGTGGCATGTTCAACTAGCTCACTGTCAATCTTTCTACGTGAGTCCAAATTATATTCTTTGACCCCTTTAGGGTCCTGCCCTGCTCTAGCTGAAAGGATTTGAGGTTTAAGTAATATAGCTTTATAACCGGGTTGAGAGCTATATTCTGACTCATCCGTCGTATTTGCAATGCCATACCATTCATCAAAGCCTTGATCCGTTGGAAAGCGCCCTTTTTGGTCTCCCAAATGCCATTTCCCGTAAAGGCTCGTGTTATATCCTTGTTCCTTAAACTTCTCTGCAATGGTTATTTCCCAGTTCACCATACCGTAAGGCACTCCCCAAACAACCTTATCTGTCCCAGATCTAAGCGCTCGCCTCCCCGTCATGAATGAGGAGCGAGTTGGCGTGCATTGCGGTTCCACATTAAAATTAGTAAGGCGTACACCTTCTCTAGCAAGTTGATCTAAGTTTTTAGTTTCAACACCTCTGGTACTCCCATAGGAACTTAGTTCCCCCCACCCAAGGTTATCAACCAACATTACCACGACATTTGGTGTCTCTTCCGCAACCACTTCTAACGGGATACCTAGAAACAGGATAGTTGCTATTTTATTTTTCATAGTGTCGCCTTTCATTGAAATTCAATCCTGTAAGTGCGTCTTATCACACTTAAAACACACTAAAGTCTAGTCCATGTTAGTTAACATTTTTGAAAAACAGGGATTACTTGGAAGCAACAAAAAACCTCTACTATATTCAACTGACTACATTGTCTCATTTGGTGTCATCTCACTCGACTTCGCCATGATGAACACAATTAGTAACGTTATATAACGATAATGGATTCATTTATCGCGGAGGATTTTCATGCGAAACTCGATTAAAAAGGTAATGGCATTGGTCGGTACATTAGCTGCGTCCACAGCCTTTGCTGCCGATAAGCCCAACATCCTTGTGTTCTGGGGTGACGATGTAGGTGTATACAACATTAGTGCGTATCACAATGGTATGATGGGAGGGAAGACTCCTAACATTGATAAAATCGCCAATGAAGGTGCCATTTTCACAGACGCTTACGCACAACAGAGTTGTACTGCCGGACGAGCCTCATTTATTCTGGGCCAACATCCGTTTCGTACCGGTCTATTGACTATTGGTATGCCCGGCGCAAAAGAGGGTATTCAATCGAAAGATCCTACTATCGCGGAGTTACTTAAAAATCACGGCTATGTGTCTGGTCAGTTTGGAAAAAACCACCTTGGTGACCAAGATGAGCACCTACCAACTAACCATGGGTTTGATGAGTTCTTTGGTAACCTATACCATTTAAACGCGGAAGAAGAGCCTGAGTCTGAGTTTTATCCAAAAGATCCAGAGTTTCGTAAAAAATTCGGACCTCGAGGCGTGTTGAAGGCGACTGCGGATGGCAAAATCGAGGACACAGGTCCCCTTACTCGTAAGCGTATGGAAAACGTAGACCGAGAGTTCATGGATGCTAGCTTGGCATTTATGGAAAAAGCAGTAAAAGAAGACAAACCATTCTTTATTTGGCATAACTCAACCCGTATGCACGTCTGGACACATTTGAGTGAAGAATATCAAGGGAAGTCAGGTTACGGCTTATACGCCGATGGCATGATGGACCTAGATGATCAAGTAGGTGTGATGCTTGATAAACTTGAAGAGCTAGGCGTAGCAGATAACACCATTGTTGTTTTTAGTACCGATAATGGCGCTGAGAAATTTACCTGGCCAGATGGTGGTACTACACCGTTCAAGGGCGAAAAAGGTACGACTTGGGAAGGCGGATTCCGCGTTCCGATGATGGTACGCTGGCCTGGAAACATTAAACCAGGAACGGTTATCAACGATATCTTTTCACAAGAAGACTGGATGCCAACTCTACTCGCAGCTGTGGGCGAACCAGATGTGAAAGAAAAACTATTGAAGGGTCATAAAGCAGCGGGCAAAACCTTTAAAGCACATTTAGATGGCTACAACCAACTTGATCTGCTGACTGGTAAAGCTGATGAAGGCGCACGCAAAGAAATCTTTTACTTCGATGCTGGTGGTAATTTAAACGCCGTTCGTTATAAAGACTGGAAGATCCACTTCAGTATTATGGAGGGTGCCATTAATGAGGCATACCGCAAAACACCTAGTTGGCCCTTGATTGTAAACCTTCGTATGGATCCATTTGAGGTCGGTCCAGATGCAGCACTTTACGTCAGACATTTTTACGCTGATCAAATGTGGATGTTCGTTCCTGCTCAAGCTATCGTGCGTAAGTTCCTAGAGACATTTAAGGAGTTCCCTGCAACGAAAGGTAGCTCGTTAAGTATTGAAAAAGTGGTAGAAACAATGACACAGCAACCTAGAAACTAGACCCTAGGTATCGAAGCTACTGTGGAATTAACTAAGGCCTCAATTGTGAGGCCTTTTATTTCGTTGCAATTGTTTGGTTGCAGCAATTTATGGTCAAACAAAGATTATCATTTAGTGCTCTCTTTAAACACTTGATTCCAATCTTGTTTCATATCGACAAATAGCCAACCTTGCTCTTCACCTACTTTAAACGATTTATCTAACTTACCAACATGAGAATCTTTATCATACGCCCATTCACGCTTGTCATCCGTGTGATGGATAATCGCAGAAAATCTTGGACCTGAACCTGCTTTCGTCCACTCTAACATCTGTAAATCACCATCAGAATTACCAAACGCCATGACCGGACGTTTGCCAATGAAGTTTTGAATCGTCACAGGCTTTACTGCTTTGTCATTGACAAAGTCTATTTCCGGCATGCGTTGGATGGTAGGTTTTCCATCAACACTTTGATATTCCGCCTTTAACGTCGTCCCCACGATGTTTTGCGTTGGAATGCCGTATACTTCCGGCGCCCAAACGCGCATAAATTCAATTCCGCCTCCAGAAACGATGTAGGTCTGATAGTCGTTCGCTCTTAAATAGTCGAGCAGTTCGAGCATAGGTTGATAGACCATTTCAGTGTATGGTCTACCCGTTGTTGGATGGACAGCCGTTTTCAACCATTCCTTAACTTCTTGATGAAACTGTTCAGTAGACATTCCAGAATGGGTTGCCATAACAAGCTTCATTACACCTTCGAGTCCTTGTTTACCAATCCCCTCCATGTCACCTTTTAATGCGGAAGCAAAGGGTTCGGTTGTCTTCCAATCAGGATGCTCAGAGGCCATTTCTTTTACTCTATCGATCGCAAAAAACAACTGTAGATAAACAGGCTTTTCCGCCCAAAGTGTTCCATCATTATCAAACGTCGCGATTCGTTGGCTTTCAGGAACATAGGAATCCGAACCTTGGGTCGTTGTTTTCGTAACAAACGCCATAATAGCTTGCTTAGCGTCAGTGTTGTTCCATGACGGAAGTGGATCTTGCATATCAGCAGCAACAGCGTAACTAGACAGAGCAAAACCTGTTGCTAAGACAATCGTCTTTAACTTTATAGCCATCTTAATTCCTTATATTGAGGTGCTAGGTGCGAATCCAATCAAAAGTATAGTTCATTGGCTTCAACTGATGTAGAGGCACTTTTACGTCCCTTTTTCTGGTTGAGCTCTTCAATAACATAGTCGGGAGCGACCTTCGTTAGCTCTGTTAAACAGTCATCCGTTTTAGGGTTGCCGTATCTGACATAGATGTCACACACGGCATACAATTGTTCTGGAGCACCGGATATCAAATACGCTTGCTCAAAAGCGTTGACAGACTTCTTCAAGTCTAACTCTTCTTGCAGAACACCATTTAAATACCAAAAGTAACTGTTCGTCTTTGCCATCGTCGCAGCTTTGTCTATTTCAAACGCCGCTTCTTTCTTTTTGTCTAATCTAACCAAAGCGAGAGATTTAGAATAATGCAGCGAGGCATCTTCTGAATTTAGCTTGATACCCTCGTCAAGCACGTTGATAGCTTTTTGGTCTAGCTGTTGCGCTCGGAAGTTGTCTGCATAGCTTAACCAAACTTGAGGGTTGTTTGGCTCAAGCTTAGTTAACTCTGGGTATATCAGCGCCGCTTTATCCCAATCACGATGCCAACGGTAAACGTCTGCAAGTAATAACTTGGAAACATTATCGTTCTTACTGGACAAGTGTACTGTCAGCTCTGAAACAGGCCCTTCAAGTGACTGCTGTTGCTCTGAACTCAAATTGGCGTAATCTCGAACGAGGTTAATCGCTGCTGTAATTCGCACCATGGCGGCGTCATCACTCAATAATGGTGAAATCAAACGCCAACGGTGCTCAATCATATATGGTTGTGCTCCCACGATCGCAGCTTCGCGAATACCTGCATCTTCATCCTGCAACCCACGCGCAACTGCAACCAATGCATTTTGGCTTGGATAGTTGGCTAACTCACGTAAAGCATCAATACGTTTTTCTGAAGACAACTTTTTATTTTGCGCATCATAAGACAGCTTTTCGACTCGTTGCGCCGGTGTCATTTGAGCTTCTTGTGGAGTGACAACCGTTGTCGGCGATACTTGATCTGGGTCTAGCAATGTTGTTTCTTGTGCCACCACGGCTTGACTCGTAGCAATGCCGATCGAGATCACGAGTAATGATTTAGAGAGCAGCTTAATTTTTTGCATTCAATAACCTATATTCTTTCATTTCCGGGCCTGTAGCAGGCGTAGTGACTATCTTAAAACTTCATTTCAAACACAGTCTGTGTTTGAGTAGCTTGCTGGCGTAGAATCTGGTCACTGTATTTACCGTGAACCACTGGGTTACCTGTCGCTCGTAAGATGTACGCCATCGACTGATCAACATGGGTAAAAAACTTCTTCCAACCCGCGCAGAGATAATTAAGACCAGGCTCACCTTGCCTAGTACGGATAAAACGGTTTTTGGGACATTCTCCAAAACATGCAAATTGATAATCACATTGAAGGCACTGTTGGGGCAGCGTACGACTTTTAGCAAACCCAAATTTCTGCTGCTCAGAGCTATAAGCGAGCGTATCGAGCTTTTCGTGATGAATGTTTCCAACCTTATATTCTGGGTACACGTAATGATCACACGCAAACACATCACCATTAGGCTCCATTGCTAAGCCTTTCCCGCAGATTTCACCTAACGTACACAGTGGGTTTTTTCTGCCCATCCAGGTTTCGATACTGGCTTCAAAGTACTGAACAAACACGTTGCCGATATCGTGTAAAACCCATTCATTGAAAATCGCGATCAGAAAATTTCCCCATGCTTCATCCGCAACGCAAAAAGGCTCAACAACGGCATCTTTATGACCTGGGATCAACCGTTTATCTCCTTGCTTTAGTTGCTCGTTTGGCTCCCAAGTTTGAGGGGCGGTTGTTCTGAATGTTTTCTGCTCAACTATTGGAATAAACTGCATTTGAGGGGAGCGTACTTCATCTCGCAAGAATCGGTACACTTCAAGTGGGTTACGGCTGGTCAAGTTGTTAACACAAGTGAGCGTAGCAAACTTTACTTCGTGCTTATGTAATAGTTCAACCGCATTCATAACTTGCCGGAATGTGCCTCTACCAGCTCGGTTTGTTCGATAAGCGTTGTGCATCATTTCTGGACCATCAATGCTTAAACCGACGAGAAAGTTGTTCGCCTTTAAAAACTCACACCATTCATCGTTAAGCAGTGTGCCATTAGTCTGGAGATCATTGGAGATCGTAATGCCATCGGGACGGTATTTATTCTGTAGCTCAACAATTGTCTTGAAATAATCCAAACCTAGCATTGTCGGCTCACCACCCTGCCAAGAGAAAATGATTTCAGGTGTATTCTGTCCCGCTATATATTGGCGGATATAGGTCTCTAGCGTTTCCTCATCCATGACTGGTGAGCAGCCTGGCTTGTACTCAAGTAAATCTTGTTTGCTTAGGTAATAACAATAGGTGCAATCGATATTGCACACTGCACCGATAGGTTTCGCCATGACATGTAATCGCTTGGATGCTTTCCCATTGAACTGCGGACCTTGAGTTATGTGCATTCATCACCTTCTTAGTTGCTAGCCTGCGCCCAACGGCGTTAAGACTAATCATTAAGTTAATCGCCTAGTGTGATGATAATGTTCAATTATTCGTGGCGCTTGTTATAGTGTGTATAACTGTTTTTCATAGACTTGCCTGATAAAATTTTTTGATCATAAATGTTGATGGAGCTCCCCTATGAAGCATTCCAAAAGTAATACTCTTTACCTTGGTGCCACTATTTCGATTTCGCTAATTATGACTGGATGTGCAACAACACAACCTAGCCCTCTTGCTCAAAAAATCGATCAAGATATGGTTCTTATTGAAGGTGGACAATTTATGATGGGCTCGGATAATCCATCAGCAAATAAATCCGAGCGCCCGGCTCGCACCGTTCGCGTGGATGATTTCTATTTGGCAAAATTTGAGGTAACCCAAGAGTTATTCGAATCGGTTACAGGATCTTCTCTGAGCTATTTTAGAAACCCAAATACGCCCGTAAATAACATTAGCTGGCAACAAGCCAATTATTTTATAAAGAAATTGAATGAAAAAACGGGAGAGCACTATCGTTTACCCACCGAAGCAGAATGGGAGTTTGCAGCGAAAGGGGGGAATCTAAGTCAAGGATTCACTTACGCGGGGTCTGATGATATTAACGACGTTGCCTGGTATGCCAGTAACTCAAACAATAAGGCACACAAGGTAGGTCAGAAAAAACCGAATGAGCTTGGCTTATACGATATGACGGGTAATGTTGGTGAGTTTGTTATTGATGCGTTTGATGAAGGCTATTACAAATCAGCACCAAGTGATAATCCGGTAAACGCAAAAGATGAAAAAGAAAGCCTGGCACACAAGTCTGTACGAGGTGGTAGCTTTGCCTATGATGCTGACGAATCCGAAAACTATCGTCGCGATTTTGCTAGCCAGTCAGTCATCATGTCCGACATGGGGCTGAGATTAGCGAAAGACGCTGATTAAACTAAGTAAGAAAAAAGTGGAGCGATAAAAGCTCCACTTTTGGTAATTAGCTCCTATTGACCCCAACAATAGAGGCTTTAAGCTGATCAATAGCTTGCTTAGGTGCATAGTGACTAAGCTCTTGTATGCACCTATCGAAAGCAAAAGCGACAGCACCTTTTTTATGATTTCTCGCTAGAACCTCGCATTGAGCAAACAAGTGTTGTGGATTGCCACCGACTTCAAATGCTGTATGCAACGCTTTACTGGCTTCTAGAACATCGCTTTTTTCTAAAGCTAGACCGTACACGTACCAATAATGCGCATTAGTTTCACCAACTTCTGCGGCGCGTCTAAGTAGCTTTTTCGCATCATCGGCTTTGCCTTGACGTAACAAAGAAAGACCTGCGCTGTATGGTAATGTGCTGGATTTAGGTTGAGCTTTCATCCCTTGTTGTAGCACCGTGAGCGCAGCTTCTTCTTTACCTAGGTGACGATACAAATCTGCTAGGTTAACGTAGCTATTTTCGAAATAGGGTTCGATGCTGATCGCTTGTTTATACAGCTCGGCCGCTTTGTCGATTTCACCTAAGCTGCGGTACACATTCGCCAAATTGGTTCTTCCGAAACCACGATCGGCATTAAACCCTTGAATTTCCATGTACTCTTCTAAAGGCGATTTAATGATATCTTTTTGTAAAGGGGTCATTTGTGCGTAGTTCGCTACCAGCACCGAGGCAGCTTCCGCTCTCACTGAAAGCACCGGGTCACCAAGCAATGGCTCTAGAATCCGCCACCGATCATGAAATTCATAACCAGACGAGCCTGAAATTGCCCCTAATCGAACCATTTCATTCTCATTCTTAACGGCCCTAGCCAAAGATACTGTTGTATTTTGGTCAGTATTGTCCCCCATTCTCTCCAGGGCTGAAGCACGAATAATGTCTTTTAACGACGAATCCTGAGCAGAGTATGCCAACGCATTTGCTGCTCCTTGATGACCAATTGAATCCGCATAAAATGCGACAGCAAAATGTTGCTGATTACGATACTTCGAATTCGGGTACCATTCTGCTATCTGTTCATCGGCCCATTGATTGCTTTTATCTTCATGGCATGACATGCAAACATTGGGCGTTCCAATATGTTTGCTCAAATCCGGTCGTGGAATATGCCAACTGTGGTCTCTACGAGGATCGACTTGCATGTAAGTCGTTTCTGGCATGTGACAAGTCGTACATTGCGATGCTTCAGATCCAGCCTTATGAAAGGTATGCTTTTCAGGTGTATATTCCGATGCAATATGGCATTGCGAACATACTGCCTCTTCTGGGATCGTTAACTCTGCCGTGTGTGGATCATGACAATTAGTGCACGTGACCCCCTTCTCCGCCATTTCAGATTGAAGAAACGAACCATAAACATAATCTTCGTCGTAAATCTGTCCATCATGATAGTAGAGTTCAGGTGTTATAAGACTTAAGCGATATTTATCAAAAAAGGAACCTTTAACATGATCACCTGTTTCATTTAACTGGGTTCGGCGACTATGGCATTGAGCGCATGTTTGCACTTGATTGGTTGCTTCAATTGATTTCGGCTGTAACGTACTATGGCCTTCCTCAAACACCCAATCCGACACTGCTTTAGACAAATTTCGATCAAAGCCATAATGGCTGTCATGCTCAAAAGAAGTGCCAGCATTTTTGTATTTCTTGGCCAGTTCTATGTGCTGACTAGCGGGACCATGGCATGCTTCGCATCCCACATTAATCTCTGACCATGAGCTGTTGTAAGTGTTTTTGTCAGCGTCGTAATTCTTCTTTAGGTTCGTTGAATGGCAATCAGCACACATGAAGTTCCAATTTTGCCCGGTATTGGTCCAATAGAATTCATCCGTTGTTGTCGTTTCTGGATAAAGATGAAACCAACGCTGTCCCCCTTCAACTTTAGCTCTTGTATCCCAAGCAAAAGGAATAAGCTGCACGCGGCCATCTTCAAACTCGACCATGTACTGCTGTAATGGCTCCCAGCCAAATGTATAGCTGATCTTATAGTCATGCCATTGCCCGTCAGAGCCTTGAATGTTGACCCAATATTCGCCGCCTTTTTTAAAAAAACGATTAGGCATTCCTTTGTGTGTTACAACATGGTTATCAAAATTACCACGCACAGAGGTTGTACTTGCATGCTTCATGGCCATATCGTGATGTGACCCTTTCCAGGCCTCCACCTCGTTTTGGTGGCAATCTATACAAGCTTGTGTGCCAGCATATTCTGGATTTAAGCCTAAAGGAATATTTGGTTTCTCTGTTAATAACTCTTGAGAAAAAGCCATAAAACTGACAACAACGTTGACCAGCAATAAAATACGAAACCGGCCTGCCCACTGACTCATAGATATCCTTATATTTATAATGCACAACCTAAATCAATATAGACACTAAATCACTGGTTATACAAATAATTACAAGCAATACATAACGACTTTAGTATTGCTTTAGGACCGTAAAACAAGCGAGCATCCTATTGTTTTTCATTTCCATCCCCTCTTCTACTACGCAATAAAAATAAGGCTCTTCAGTGATCTAAATCTACTTTACGAATCTCTACAAACTAACAGGACAATCCTATTTCTTCTTAATTAACAAATGGTTACTACCTAGCAATAACTTATAGTTATATCGAGTATAAGAGGATTTTTCTATATACATCATTAACTTATGCAGCAACTAAGCATAAGGCTCACTTGTGCTTATCTTTACTCTCAACAATCTGGAGTTTTTATGGCAAATCAATTGAGCAAAATCGCTGTAGGCGCAGGACTGTTAGCGGCGTCTAGTGCTGCTATAGCAGCAGACAAACCGAATATACTGGCAATTTTTGGTGACGATATCGGTTACTGGAATATCAGCGCATACAACCAAGGTATGATGAGTTACAAAACGCCAAACATCGACCGTATCGCGAATGAAGGTGCGTTGTTCACAGATCACTACGGACAACAGTCTTGTACTGCTGGTCGCGCTGCCTTTATTACGGGTGAAGAGCCATTTCGTACGGGTTTGTTAACAATTGGTATGCCAGGCTCTGACCACGGCATACCTGATTGGGCACCAACCATTGCAGATCTGTTAAAAGAACAAGGTTACATGACGGGTCAATTTGGTAAAAACCACTTAGGTGACCAAGATAAGCACTTACCGACAAAACACGGCTTTGACGAATTCTTCGGTAACTTATATCACCTAAACGCAGAAGAAGAACCTGAAACTTATTACTACCCTAAAGACCCAGAGTTTCGTAAAAACTATGGCCCTCGTGGTGTCATTAAGTCTTATGCCGACGGTAAGATTGAAGACACTGGCCCGATGACACGAAAACGTATGGAGCACGCAGATGAAGAGTTCCTAGAGAGCTCTTTGGCATTTATGGAAAAAGCAGTTAAGGCGGATAAACCCTTCTTTATTTGGCATAACGCCACTCGTATGCACGTTTGGACTCGCTTGCAGGAAAAATACCAAGGTAAATCAGGTGTAAGCATTTATGCCGATGGTATGCTGGAACATGATGATCATGTAGGTGTTTTACTCGACAAGCTGGATGAGCTAGGTGTTGCAGACAACACTATCGTTATCTACTCAACGGACAACGGCGCAGAAACCATGACTTGGCCAGATGGTGGCGCAACACCATTCCATGGTGAAAAAGGTACAACTTGGGAAGGCGGTATGCGTGTTCCTCAACTGGTTCGTTGGCCAGGCGTCATTAAGCCAGGAACCAAGATCAATGAAATGATGGCACACCAAGACTGGTTGCCTACATTATTGGCAGCTGCTGGCGTACCTGATGTAAAAGAAAAACTGGCAGAAGGCTACAAAGCAAATGGCAAAGAATGGCGTGTGCATTTAGATGGTTATAACTTCATGCCATACTTTGAAGGTAAGGAAGAAAAAGGCCCTCGTGAGTCGCTGCTTTACTTTACGTCTAATGGTGAATTAAACGCTGTCCGCTGGAATGACTGGAAACTTCACTTTGCAACGCTTGAAGGGAACCTAAGTAACGCAGTTCGTTTTGCTCCGAACTGGCCTAAAATCATCCACCTACGCGCTGACCCATTCGAAAAAGGCCCAAGCGAATCACAAATGTACTTGCGTTGGATGGCTGACAACATGTGGCTATTTGTACCTGTACAAGACGTTGTGGGAGAGTTCTTTAAAACACTTCCAGAATACCCAATGCAGCGTGGCACAGCGATGAACCCTGCTTCACTAAACTACGACTCTCTAAAAATGCAAGAGAAGCTGCAACAACTAGACAAAGTTGAACAAGAAATCAGCAAGTTTAAGTAAACTAAGTTAACGTTAGTTAATCAGTAACATAAGCCAGCAGACCATTCTGCTGGCTTATGTGTATCGCCACATAGGAACTTACTTAAATCGCCTGTTTAGCCTATACAAAGTGGGCATTGTGAGTACAAACTGAAAAACAAAAAAAGGAGAGCTAACCTGCTCTCCTTTGTATTTTAACCGTGGATAAACTAAGCCACATTAACCGATTTAGCTAAACTGCTACTTTGGAAAAACTCATCATGCAATGCGCAAATCGCGTGCTGGTATTCCTTATCACCGACAACAAATTGAACATTTACATTTCTCAATGATGAGTGCAGTGCAACTGGCGTAACGCCATTATTCATCAATGCAAGCACACCTTTCGCCAACGTCTTGTTGGTATCAATTTGAGAACCGATGGCTGAGATAAGCGCGACCATACGACCTTTAATCGAGGCATTCGGATAACGTTTCTCGGCTTTATACAATACTTTGTTTAAGCTATCAGTACTGCCACCTAGATAGTAAGTAATAGAGTTAGCGTTCATCTCTTTACCAACCAAACTTACACGAGCATCGGAGATGATTTCCATCAATTCGTAACTAACGTTATCGGCTTTTCCTACCATTGCTTGGTCAAACAAATGCAGTGCAAATACTTTTTCTTTACCTGCGATGATCTCGACTTTGTCTTCTTCTGGGCGGTAGCTTGAAGAGATCAAAGTACCTTCGTGTTCAGGTTCGAATGTATTTTTAATCTGTAGCTCAATACCACTTTCACGTAAACCCGCAGCGGCATTTGGGTGAATCGCTTCCATGCCAAGGTTAGCAAGTTGGTCTGCTACGTCATAGTTTGTACTACCAATTGGTAATACTTTTTCAGGGCCAACAACGCGTGGGTCTGCTGAGCTCAAGTGGTACTCTTTGTGAATTACTGCTAAATCCGCTTTTGTTATTGCTGCAATTCGGCTAAATGTCATCTCACTATAACCTCGGTCATAAGTGTGCATTAGGCCCTCTTTACAGTAAGCATAACCTGTCACGATTGGCAGTTCTTTTGATACATCGATATCAGCAAACGCGTCACTGATCGACTCATCAAGGCTTCTTGGCGCTTGATTATCCCAACCAGACAGGTCAACGAACTTAGCGTTAATACCCATATTTTTTAGTTTTAGTGCTGTGTTGTAAGCACTATGTGCCTCACCGATAGACGAGAGAAACTCTCGAATTTGAGGCAAGTACTGGCGCAACGAAAATTGACCGTACTGACAGGTTTCTAAAATATTCGCGATACAGTTTTTCGCTTCAGCAATGCGGGAGCGAATGAATTTATCCGCACGGATACGATTCATTGGGTCCGCAAAAATATTTTCATTGGTCAGCAACATACGGCTTTCAACGTACGCTAACGCTTCTTCCCATTTGTCGTCGCGTTTCGCGATAAGCTGATAAACGCCTGGTTTACTGGTTTTTTTACACTCGAGCAGCGCATCGGTCATACCACCGTATGCAGATACGACAAAAATACGATTGTATGGTGTTTTGGGACGAAGAATAATATTGTCGAGAACAGCATCAAATGCTGTCATTGATGTACCGCCGATTTTTTCTACGGTAAATGTCATGATAAGCCTTTTTTGATTGGTAACTTTAAAAAGAAAAAAGAAGAGATAGTAAAGTGTGGGGTGGCAAAGCACCCCACCATCATCTTTTAGTCAACGAGAGGATAAACACCGTTTTCATCGTGCACTTCAGCGCCAGTAATCGGTGGGTTAAACACACACGCCATTACCATTTCTTTATTCTTATAAGCTCTCAAGTAGTGCTCATCGTGTTTATCAAGGATATATAATGTACCTGGTTTGATTGGGTACGTTTCTCCACCTACAACTTCAATCTCACCTTCACCACTCATACAAAACACCGATTCAAGGTGGTTTTGATAGTGAATATGAGTTTCTGTATCTTCATAAATCGTTGTGATGTGGAAAGAGAAACCCATGTTGTCGTCTTTCAACAACATGCGGACACTTTCCCAGTTATCTGAAACAACACGTCGTTCGCTGTTGCGGCATTCATCTAGAGTTCTGACGATCATAATTAAAATCCTTATTAAGATGCTTGTTTGAAATGTTTCGCAGCGATAGTCTCTACTGCATTTTCAAAGATGCTTAGTCCTTGATCTAGCTCTGATTCGCTGATGGTTAGTGGACAGAAGAACTTCACAACTTCATCGTCTGGACCCGCTGTCTCTATCACCATTCCATTCTCGAAACAGTTTTTCGCGATTTCAGATGCCATGTCACCATTGATACATTCAATACCAACCATCATGCCGCGGCCTTTTTTCTGCACAAACATTTGTGGAAAGCGACGAACACAACGGTCAATCACTGCACTCACCTTGTCTGAACACTGCTTGATGTGTGTTTCAAAATCATCGTTTGCCCAGTAAATTTCTAGTGCTTTTGCAGCAGTAATAAAGGCGTGATTATTGCCACGGAACGTACCGTTATGCTCGCCTGGCTTCCACTGGTCAAGCTCAGGCTTAAGTAATACGACAGCCATCGGCAAACCGTAACCACCGATCGACTTCGATAGCGTCACGATATCCGGTTGGATACCAGACGGCTCGAAACTAAAGAAAGTACCGGTACGTCCACAACCTGCTTGAATGTCATCGACAATCACAAGAATGTCATTGGCTTTACAGATTTTGCTCAAACGTTGTAACCACTCGTTTGAAGCAGCATTTAAACCACCTTCACCCTGCACAGTTTCAAGAAGTACAGCGGCTGGTTTATCCATACCTGCAGAGTTATCATTTAGCATGGTTTCGAACAGCGCAAGACCATCTACGCCAGCGTAACCTTCAAATGGAATACGAGTGACGTTACTTAGACTAGAACCGTTACCTTGTCTGTGATGCTGGTTACCCGTTGCAGCCAGTGCGCCAGCAGTACAACCATGGAAACCGTTAGTAAACGCAACGACGCTGTCGCGGCCTTTTACTTTTTTAGCCAGCTTCAATGCCGCCTCAACAGCGTTAGTACCTGTTGGGCCCGTAAACTGAACCTTGTAATCCAAGTTTCTTGGTTTAAGGATGTAAGTATCCAACGCTTCCAGAAACGATGCTTTCGCTTCTGAGTGCATATCCAAACCGTGAGTAATACCGTCCATTTCAATGTACTCAAGCAACGCTTGTTTTAGTACTGGATTGTTATGGCCGTAATTTAGAGATCCCGCTCCAGCAAGGAAGTCTAAGTATCGTTCACCTTGTTCTGTTTCTAGCCAGCAGCCTTTCGCTTTACGAAAAACGACCGGGAAATTGTTTGAATATGAGCGTACGTTGGATTCCTGCTTTTTGAAAATATCCATGATGAGACCGTTTTTATTTCCTATTGTTTGAGAGGAATGCGATACAAATATTCTGTATCGTGTTTGCCTTTAAAGTGGGCTTCTTCATCCAAAAATGTGCTTACTTGGCCAGAATTGCCGTTCATCGCATCTAACTTTTTGAACAGTGCCCAAGAGGCTTTATTATCTTCCGTGATGGTAGTTTCTACCGATTTAACACCGCCTAATTCCTCTCGGGTGAGAAGTTCTTTCAACATGCGGAATGCTAAACCATGACCTCTAAAGCGAGGTGAGACTGCAACTTGCCAGACAAATAAAACGTCTTGCTCGTCTGGTTTCTGATAACCGGAAATGAAACCTGCGATTTCGCCTTTTTGCTCAACCAAAATACTGGTTTTGCTGAAATGCGTAGACTGTAGGAAATTGCAATAAGATGAGTTCATGTCCAATGGAGGACAGTCTGCAATCAAGCTGTAAATGTCGTCACCATCAGAGATTTTAGGCTCACGAAAAATCCATTTTTTACTTGAGTCTTCTCCAATCTCTGGATAAAGGACCCAAGGTGCTGATGTGATCATGTGAAAATACATATCCTTTGAGGTCTAATTAAATTTCCTTTTTATTATGGGCATCCCTCGCGACTAAAAATCAAATAATCCGCCTTTTTATCGGTATTTTTGTGATTCAAATCACAAAAATAAACCTATTAACCAAAAGTTAAAATAGTTCGAGGTCTAATTTATTAAATAGTCACCTAAATGCACAGTACAAAAAACAACCAGAATAAGACCGTTTTCCATGCTGTTCATTTCTCAGAGAAAAATAGAAATCCAAAAAAAAGCGGCATGCTTTCGCATACCGCTTTTATCAATAATTTAACTGCTGATACTAGTTATTTTGATTTCTTAGAAACCGCCTTTGGACGAGGTTCATCCATCAAACCTTTTATCAAAGATACCGTTGCAACAAGTAAAACAATAGTAAACGGTAAACCAGTCGTCACCGCCATTGCTTGAGCAGCAGCTAGACCACCACCCAACATCAATGCAATCGCAACCAAACCTTCAAACGTACACCAGAACACGCGTTGTGGCGTTGGTGCATCGACCTTACCGCCCGCAGCAATAGTATCAATAACCAGTGATCCTGAGTCAGAAGAGGTAATGAAGAACACCACGACTAAGATAATGCCGACAAAAGATGTTATCTCAGCCAATGGCATAACATCTAACATGGCAAAAAGTTTTAAAGGTAGTTCTGCGTTAAACACCGCCTCGTAGCCATCATTAACGTATTGGCTAATTGCGTTACCGCCAAAAGCCGTCATCCATAACACACAAACTGAAGATGGGATAAGAATAACGCAAATAATAAACTCACGAACTGAACGACCGCGAGACACACGTGCGATGAACATACCCACAAATGGTGACCAAGAAATCCACCACGCCCAGTAAAACGCCGTCCAGCCTTGAGAGTAATTCACATCCTCTCGTCCAAATGGCATAGATAAGGCAGGGATATTAGCCACATAGGAAACGATGTTCTCGAAGAAACCAGTTAAAATCGCAATCGTCGGGCCAACAACAATAACAAATAGCAATAGCAGCGCTGCAAGACCCATGTTGATTTCAGATAAGATTTTCACGCCCTTATCGAGTCCAGCCACAACAGAGATTAAAGCGAGCGCAGTAATACCAATAATCAATATAACCTGCGTGGTATTGGTCATTGGGACATCAAACAGGAAGTTCAAACCCGTTGCGGCTTGAGATGCACCGTAGCCTAGCGATGTTGCTAAACCAAAAACCGTCGCTACCACTGCAAGAATATCGATAATATGACCAGTCCAACCCCATACACGCTCACCAAACAAAGGGTAAAAAATTGAGCGCATGGTGAGTGGCAAACCTTTGTTAAATGAAAAGATAGCCAGTCCAAGAGCCAAGAGCGCGTATATTGACCACGGATGAAGTGCCCAGTGGTAAATCGTCGCAGCCATCCCTAATGCCGAAGCTGCAGTTGCATCGCCCTCTGCACCACCTAGCGGTGCCCAGTCAGTACGTACACCATTCTCAACGCTCACGCCACCAATCGCAGAACTAAAATGGGACATCGGTTCTGATACCCCGAAGAATACGAGACCAATGCCCATACCTGCAGCAAATAGCATTGCCAACCATCCGGCATAGGAGTAATCCGGTGTTGCTTCAGTACCACCGATTCGCACACGGCCCAATGGTGTGAAGATCAATCCGACACAGACAATGACAAAAATATTACCTGAAGCGAGAAAAAACCAGTCTAAATTGTGTAACAAACCCGCTCGTAGGTCTGCAAAAAACGGCTCTACCTGTTCTCGGAATAATAGTGTTATCACAACAAACATGACGATTGCTAAGCCAGAAATTGCAAAAACACGGTTGTGAATATCAAGGCCAAATGGGCCTACCTTTAGCGCAACGTTATCCTGACCAATTTGATAGTCAGTATCTATTGCGTTTACTTTTCCATCGGGGCGTTGAATGCCACCGTTATTATCGGTGCTCACGGATAATCTCCTTAAAAATACGTGACCAAGTTTAAATTACTTTCGTCGGAGTTCGAGTAATGAAACGTCTTCATCACTACCAAGCACATGTTCATAAAACATTGTTCTTATAAGCGGTTACTCAATCCGCCATCATAATCTTAAAGCCCCCTATCTCTCATTGCATTTTATTGTTTTCACCATAAATAACGCCTATTGCCAAACCGAAGATATTGGCATGTTTCGATTAAAGTGATACTGCAGTTGTGCTTGAAACAGCTCCGCAGTTGCTAACGCATCCGTCAGGGCATGGTGAGGTTGATAAGCAGGGAGGCCATATCTTTCACGAGCGTACCCTAATCGTACAGAACCGGGTTTCTTGCCTTTCAACTTATTGATAAAACCTCTGCATTCACGGCGTTGTATCGCATACTCAATATCTAACGTATCAACAACAGGAAACTGTATCCCCTCTCCGATGCTATTTAGCAAGGCGTTATTAAAGAACTGCCTTTCAATGTTCTTGTAGTGAACAAGTACCACTTTGCCTGACAACGCATCCAATATTTCACCCAAGATCTGAGACAGCTGCGGCGCGTTTTTAACCTCAGAGTCAGTGATACCGTGAATAATGACAGACTCGTGGTTTAACTCTCTGTTTGGGTTAACGACCCAATGAGCAGAACCATTACATTGAACACGATCAATAGTGAACGGCACAAGTCCGATCGTGAGAATGACATCCTCTTCCGAGTTCAATCCTGTTGTCTCAAAGTCTACCGAGACAAATGGCACTTGTTCAATTGGTGTTTCCCCATTAACCATCGGTGTCGAATAGTAGCGTTTGAGCCTCTCGTCTTTCGCTTCTTTAGCTAGTTGTTTGAACAACATTGACCACTCTGGCGTCTGGGATGTATCCAACAACGGCTGTTCTTTTTCTACTTTTTTTGAGAACCACATTATTTGCTACTTCTCTGGTATCGAAACTTAATGAAGTTCTGAGCGTTACTTAGAATTTGAAATGCTGCTTTTAAGTTTCGACGTTCAAATTCAGACATGTTCTCCGGCTCAATATTGTTGTCTGGCTCTTCTCCATTTTCTATATCAAGGGCTTGGTGACGAATTCGAACCATGTAGATTAGCTCCATCGCATCCCTTAAATCCAAACCTCGACCTTTCGGTAAAATGCCAGCATCATTAATGTCATCTAAACGGTCGAAAGAGTTTTGCGATCGCGAACCGATTGCCAGAGAATGCACCCGTATTAAATCGGCCAACGGAGCCGTCCCCCTTCGCTTCAAGTTAATCGAGTTGCGATGACGACCATCTTTCTCCATCACAAAGTCTTTGAAAAAGCCCAGTGGAGGCGTCCTACGTATTGCGTTATACGCCATACAAGCAAGAAAGCGGTTATTTCTTTTCGCTCGTCTCACAATAAAGCTGCTTAATTGCTCCGCCCATTTCACTCGCCCATGCACACCGAGGAGATCAAAAAAGATATTACTATTTAACAATCTCTCAGGGGTTGGATTGTCTATCCAGTTTCCAAAGCATTCTTCCCATTCTGCACGAGTTTTTCGCCATTCTGGGTTGGTAGCCATAATGTCTCCAGTACAATAAGCATAGCCGCATGCCGCTAAACCATCACAAACAAATTTAGCAAACTTTTCAAAGTACTCTCCGTGAATCTCAACGTCATAACTGTTATCGAGAATAAGCGCGTTATCTTGATCCGTTACAATTAGCTGCTCATCCCTCGCCATTGAACCCATTGCGACTAAACAATAAGGAATGGGCGCTGGGCCGAACTCTTGCTCAGCTAATTCAGCGAGGCGTTGTTTGAAACTACTGCCTATAACCGACATGGCTCGACCAATCATGTGCGCGTTGGCATCTTCATTGACCATTCTTACGAAACAGTCTTTTACTTGTTCAGAAACCTGCTTGAGATCCTCGACACTGGTTTGCTGAAAAATAGAGCTCACTAGCAATAGGCTGTTCTGAGATTCGTAACGAACGATGTCCGTCATGCCAATAATTCCTATCGGCTTTTTATCTTTTAAAATTGGTAAATGATGCACGTTGTAACGCAACATAGTTAACATGGCCTCAAACACATAGGCGTTATAATCCAATGAAACCACGTCATAACTCATGACCTCACTCACTGGAATATTGGTATCAATACCTTGAGCTAGTACGCGAATGCAAAGATCGCGATCAGTCAATATTCCAAGCAGCTGTTCGTCATCTTCTTCTGTGAGCTCCTCTGTCGGGCGAATAATGAGCAGAGAGGTGACATTCTCCTCTGCCATGAGTATTGCAGCTTCCTGAATTGAAGCCGTTGCCTCCAGAGTTACTGGATCTCTTGCTAAGATTTTACGTGCCTTAGCGGTGGTAAAGTCATTGCTTTCAGATCGGCTAGATATTGCGCTTCGCAAACGCGCGCTATCTTCCAGTTCCATGTAGTCCGCAAAGTTTTCAAACTCATCACAAAGTTCATTGAAGATGTTTTCCGGAATACAGTAAACGAGAGTGTCTTCTATCGCTTTGGCTGGCATCCGTACGCGGTTGTTCATCAACAACCCCATCTGACCAAACAGTCCACCAGCATCAATCCTGTTGTAAAGTTCACCTTTACGCCGATAAATCTCTACCGCCCCACTTCTCACCATATACAAGTCGCGGATCGTATCTCCGAAGTTAAGGATTTTTGTTCCTTGCCGAAAGTATGCAACCTCGGCATTGAGAGCGATTTTTCTAAGCTGCTCTTCAGGTAGGTCATCAAAAGGTGGGTACTGGCTAATGAAATTGAGCACTTCTAACTGTTCGGCTTCCATTTTTTATTCCATACGTTGCCTAAACTACAGCGATAAATATCACCCTGAGTGAAATCAAGCAATAAATAAATCTAAGGATAACAGTACCTAACCGATTTCACAGGACCAAGCCTTAACCAAAAATTAGAGCTCTAACCTTTTTACATGTAGAGTTCTAAGCTATCACAGCTTATATCTATGCAAGCGAGTTGAGTTGAAATGTACAAAAAAATTCAAAATAAATTCAACCCTACGTCAGGGCAACGTTATGGTGGATAAAAACACATCACAAGCAATTGTTTTAAATATAAAAAGCAAGAATTGAACACACCTTGCTCAACGAATTCTCTATGCACGGCAGCACTAGTTAACCAACCCCCTTTCGTTGAAAGTTGAACTAAAATTAATTAGAGTACAAATCGTTAAACAGTTATAAACACACGAAAAAGGACAGATAACATGGATCCCATACTGGAAGTTAAGGGACTGTATAAAGTGTTTGGAGAAGACCCAGAGAGAGCCTTCTCGCTTATCGACAAAGGCGTCGATAAAGACGGTATTTTTGAACAGACAGGTTTAACAGTCGGCGTAAACGATGTATCTCTCACCATAAATGAAGGGGAAATTTTCGTAATCATGGGCCTTTCTGGCTCCGGGAAATCCACCCTTGTTCGACTTCTTAACCGGCTCATTGAGCCGACTAAAGGTAGTGTTTATCTCAAAGGAAGAGATATCGCCCACATCTCCGAAAATGAACTTCGAGAAGTTCGTCGTAACAATATCTCAATGGTGTTTCAAAGTTTCGCACTCATGCCACACATGACGGTGATTGAAAATGCCGCCTTTGGTTTAGAACTTGCCGGCATCGACGTTAATGAGCGTCAGAAAAGTGCCCTTTCCGCCTTAGAAAGAGTGGGTTTAGACCCTTATGCAGAATCTTTCCCTGACGAATTATCCGGAGGTATGAAACAGCGCGTTGGTTTAGCGAGAGCGTTAGCTTGTGATCCAGACATCCTATTAATGGATGAGGCGTTTTCCGCTTTAGACCCATTGATCCGTTCTGAGATGCAAGATGAGCTTATTCGTCTACAGAACGATGACAAACGCACAATTGTCTTCATTTCTCATGATTTGGATGAAGCAATGCGCATTGGCGACCGTATCGCCATCATGCAAAACGGTGAGGTTGTTCAGGTTGGTACACCTGATGAAATATTACACAGTCCAGCAAATGATTATGTCGAAGCGTTTTTCCGCGGCGTAAACATCGCAAGTGTCTTGACAGCAAAAGATATCGCGCGCAAGAAGCCAGCGGCTGTTTTTAAGAAATCGGAAAATGACGGTCCAGGCTCTGCGATGCAGATTCTGATGGATCACGACCGTGATTACGGCATTGTCGTCGATAAATCTAGCCGATATTCCGGCATCGTATCTCTTGATTCACTACGTTTGGCTCATAAAGAAAACCGTTCGTTAGCCAGTGCTCAATTACCGGATGAAGTTACTCTTCAGCCTGATCAGTCAATTAATGACATTTTGGGTCTGGTTGCTGGTGTTCCTTATGCCGTGCCTGTCGTAGATGAGAAAGGAACTTACTTTGGTGTCGTGACTAAATCACGTCTTCTACAAACACTAGATAAGGATTAACACGATGTCTTCAGAGCAAACTAACAATGATCCCTGGTCAAATACTGCTCCTGCGCAAGATGATCCTTGGTCGCAAGGTACAGAGACCACGCCAAGTAATGATTGGCTCAACTCAGAAACTGTAGAGCAAGCGCCATTCGATATTATGAACCCATTCCAAGATGCGGTTTTACCCCTCGATAGCTGGGTAGAGTCCGGTTTGAACTGGCTGGTGGAACATGGTCGACCTGTTTTCCAAGCAATACGAGTTCCAATCGACTTTATTCTAACGTCGTTTGAAACTGCTTTGGTGTCTACACCTGCGCCTATAATGGTACTCATTTTATTTTTGCTAGCGTGGCAGTTTTCCAATGTAAAACTTGGTTTTTCTACTCTTGTATCCCTTGTTTTCATCGGCCTAATTGGTGCGTGGTCACAAGCGATGACAACGCTAGCTCTGGTGTTAACCGCCGTTTTCTTCTGTTTGCTTATAGGGCTACCAATGGGGATATGGTTGGCAAGGAGCCAAACCGCTGCCAAATTTGTTAGGCCAATATTAGATGCAATGCAAACGACTCCCGCGTTCGTTTACCTTGTGCCAATTGTTATGTTGTTTGGTATTGGTAACGTTCCTGGCGTAGTAGTAACGATCATTTTCGCCCTGCCTCCCGTTGTGCGCCTGACTATTTTGGGTATTCAGCAAGTACCTGAAGAGCTTATCGAAGCTGGCCACTCTTTCGGGGCAAACAAAAAACAGATGCTTTATCGCATCCAGTTACCGTTGGCGTTACCAACTATCATGGCAGGTGTAAACCAAACCTTAATGCTGTCACTTTCTATGGTAGTGATTGCTTCAATGATTGCTGTTGGCGGCTTAGGCCAAATGGTGCTTCGTGGTATTGGCCGACTTGATATGGGTCTTGCTGCCGTTGGTGGCTTAGGCATCGTTATTCTTGCGATTTTGTTAGACCGTATCACCCAGGTGTTAGGGGTTAATGCGGGCAACACTAAACTTCGCTGGTATCACACAGGTCCTGTTTCATACCTATTAAAACTGAAAACAAAGACGAACCAAGACGATCTAAAACTTAGGAGAAACATCAATGAATAATTCATGGAAGAAAGCGCTCTCTGTTGGAGCTCTAAGTACTATCGCATTTTCAACTTATGGTGTGGCAAGTGAACTACCGGGTGAAGGTGTCACTGTTCAGCCTGTTCAATCAACCGTTGCAGAAGAAACATTTCAAACGTTGATCGTAAACCGCGCACTTGAAGAGCTTGGTTACGATGTTAAACCGACCAAAGAAGTGGACTACAACGTAGGCTACACCTCTATTGCTAAAGGTGATGCTACTTTCTTAGCGGTTGGTTGGTTCCCTCTTCACGCCGATAAGTACACGATGTCTGGCGGTGATGATAAGTTCTTCCGTAAAGGCCAATACGTAAGTGGTGCTGCGCAAGGTTATTTGATCGATAAGAAAACCGCGGAAAAATATAACATCACTAACATTGGTCAGTTAAAAGATCCAAAATTGGCGAAGCTATTCGATGCAAACGGCGATGGCAAAGCGGACTTAACTGGTTGTAACCCAGGTTGGGGTTGTGAAATGGTTGTTGAGCATCAGTTGGATGCTTTCAAACTTCGTGACACAGTAACACACAACCAAGGTAACTACGCGGCGATTATCGCTGATACAATCTCACGTTACAAAAAAGGCGATCCGATTCTTTACTACACTTGGACACCGTACTGGGTAAGTGGCGTTTTAGTTCCGGGGAAAGATGTTGTGTGGTTAGAAGTGCCATTCTCTTCACTTCCTGGTGAGCGTAAGGACATTGATACAACACTAGAGAACGGTAAGAACTACGGCTTCGAGATGAACTCTATGCGCATCGTTGCCAATAAAGAGTTTACAGAAAACAACCCTGCTGCTGCAAAGCTGTTTGAAATCATCAAACTAAATATCAATGATGTTAGTGCTCAGAATATGATGATGAGCCAAGGTAAGAACAGCTCAGCGGACATCGAGTCTCATGTAAATGGCTGGATCAAAGCGAACCAGAAAAAGTTCGACGCATGGGTCGAAGAAGCGAAGAAAGCCGCAATGTAATCATGCCTTTATCAACCTCTAGAGCCAGTTGGTGTTATCAACTGGCTCTTTTTTACACAAACGCCCCTCCCCCTTACATAGACATACCAACACTTACACTACTCGACCATAAACCCACATTATAATTCACGTTTATTTCACGCTTGCTTTGCTAAAAACAACACAACATAACAATTAAACTATTCGAATAAATATGAAAAACTTATCAAAGAGCTCTGTGTGGGGGCCTTTGCAGCCAATTGCTGCCTTTTCTTTGTTTTCGCTTCTATTTCTGTCTATCTCAAGAGTTTTGCTAGCTTTTTGGCAGATTGACCGTATTGACTCTCTAAACGACTTAATTTATATCCTAGGTCAAGGTTTGCGCGTAGATATTGCAACGCTTTGCTGGTTATTTATTCTTCCAGCACTGTTTTCAACCTTCATGCCATTAACCGGTAAGATGGGAGAGTGTTGGAAGCGAATATTACGCATATGGATGGTTTTAGGGCTTTGGGTGCTTGTATACATGGAGCTCGCAACAGCGCCATTCATTCAGGAATACGACCTACGTCCAAACCGCCTGTTTGTGGAATACTTAATCTACCCAAAAGAAGTCTTGAGTATGCTCTGGACTGGCTACAAATTAGAACTGTTTATTGGTGCGTTAGGTACAGTTTTAACCATCACTTTAGGTTGGAAGTGGAGTAAGAAACTGACCGATAAGGCGCAGCAGGTCAACTGGAAATGGCGACCACTATTGGCACTTTTCGTTGTTCTTTTTGGGGTTGCAGGTGCTCGCTCATCTTTAGGTCACCGCCCGCTAAATCCTGCTATGGTCGCCTTTTCTAACGATCCACTGCTTAACGACTTAGCACTGAACTCATCTTACTCATTGTTGTTTGCGGTTAATAGCATGAAGTCAGAAAAGAGCGCGGAGCAGTTCTACGGAAAAATGGACACTCAAAAGATGTTGGAATTAGTTCGCACTTCATCAACAAAGTCCGACTTCACCCCTTCATTACTCCCAACCATGAACAGTAACCCCGCGACTTACCAGGGTAAACATAAAAACTTAGTGATTTTGCTACAAGAAAGCTTAGGCGCCCAATTTGTCGGTGCTTTGGGTGGTTTGCCTCTAACACCAAACCTTGATGAACTCATGAAGGAAGGTTGGCAGTTCACACAAATGTACGCCACTGGTACTCGTTCTGTTCGTGGAATTGAAGCCGTAACCACGGGCTTTCCTCCATCTCCCTCTCGCGCGGTAGTGAAGCTGAGTAAAAGCCAAACGGGTTTCTTTACCATCGCGGACTTACTGAAAGCTCAAGGCTATCACACGCAATTTATTTACGGCGGTGAAGCCAACTTTGACAACATGAAAACTTTCTTCTTTGGTAACGGTTTTGATCAAATAGTAGAAGAAGATGATTATAACAACCCAAGCTTTGTTGGCTCTTGGGGTGTTAGTGATGAAGATCTATATAACAAAGCAAACGAAGAGTTTGAACGCCTTTCAAAAAGCGACAAACCTTTCTTTAGCTTAGTTTTTACGTCAAGTAATCATAGCCCTTATGAGTATCCGAAAGGCAAAATTGAGCCATACGATTCAGAATATATGACGCGTAACAACGCCGTAAAATATTCCGATTACGCTTTGGGCACTTTCTTTGAAAAGGCGAAAAAGTCATCTTATTGGGATGATACCATTTTCATTGTAATTGCAGATCATGATGCACGTGTTTCTGGCGCTAACCTTGTTCCGGTTAAGCACTTTCACATTCCAGCATTGATCCTTGGTAAAGGCATTCAACCACGTAAAGATGACCGCATAGCAAACAACATCGACATGCCGCCTACACTGTTATCTCTAATTGGGGTAGATGCTAAAACACCGATGATTGGTCGTGATTTAACGAAGCCACTAGCTCGCGAAGATGAGCGCGCAATGATGCAATACGACAAAAACTTTGGTTATTTAACGCGCGACAATCTCGTTGTGCTTTCACCTGGTGAAAAGGTATCGACCCTGGCGTACGACTTTAAAGGCCAAACCATGAAGCCGTTAGAGGTGGACGAGTCTATTATCGAGCGTGCAAAAGCAAACGCATTATTTGCATCTAAAGCGTATCAAAACAACTGGTATTCTTCCAAACACACTCATTAACACCAATGATTCCGCTGATAAAAAGGAGCTAAACGGCTCCTTTTTCTTATTCTGTCACTTACCTTCGATAATGTTCTACTGACAACTCCTGTCGTTCCTTTACGTTAGATTGCCCCTACTATTTCTAATTGATTAAGGAACAAACCATGCTGGCTATCAATTCATTCGTTCTCTACGTTGAGGACATCCACATAAGCCAAGTTTTTTATTCGAAACTGTTCGAACGCAAAGTCACGCAGTTGTCTCCAACCTTCGCCGCTATTCCACTGACCGAAGGCTTAACGTTGACACTCAAGCAAAGAGATAATCTTTCACCCTACAGCGGCATTCGAGGTGGTGGTACCGAGTTGTCTTTATCAGTGCCCAATAGTCATATGTTAGAGCGCATTTACAAGCGCTGGAAAGACCTAGGTGTTGAGTTTGTTCAACCACCAGCGACATCAGTGTATGGGTTAAATTTTATGGCTATCGATCCAGATAAGCATCGCATTCGCGTTTTCATAAATGAATAAAAATGCGTTAAAAATGCTTTTTACCCATTCCCAATGTGACTTCAATAAATTAGACTCAAGGAAACATCAAAAGCGGCGTAGTAATAAGAAGGAATGCCCATGAGCTCAAGTATGATCCTTAGCGAATCCCTAATCGAGAGCGGAAGAGATATCCCCCTCAAAGAACTGCTTTATGCAAAGCGCGTGCTGGATAACTACATGGCAGTAGCCAAAGAAAGTAGCCCGCTTGAGCTATTAACTGAGATGAAATCGGCAGCAAAGCAAGTAGAATACTTTACAACGACGAGTAACCCGTGTGAGGCTCGTAATGTCATCAGTCAGATGATTGATAAAATCGACACCGCGGAATCTTTTGCTTCGTTCAAAGCATTAGCAGGTAAGCCATCTCAAGCACTCAATGAACTAATTGAAGATCGAGCTCAGCTGATTAAACACGAACGAGAACTCCTGCTCGCCTCAGGCTATGACGCCTCACGAATCTAATATACGCGATAGGCTAAAAGTCATAGCTAACAACGAAAAAGGAGCTCTTAAAGAGCTCCTTTTGCTTTTCAAAAATCGGATACAAAAGATTTAAAGGCCGATATCTTCCGTTATTGCTTTGATTTGTTTGAGGTCCATTTTATAGACTTCAATCATTTGATCGACCTGACTTAGTCGTGAATTAGCTTCATCATGTTTATCACACGCGTCCGACTTCACGTCCCAAGATTTGCCTTCTAAAAATACGTCACACTCTTTCTTGAGTTTCTCAATCTTAGGTAATAATTTTGACCGTTCTTTCTCGAGAGACTCTAATTCTTGCGAAATTTTTAGCTCTTTCTGGAATACTTCGCGGGACCGCTCAAACATAGTCGCTTGCATATCCGCTTGACGACTCAACTTCTCATTTTCTGACTTCGTCGTGTTGATCTTATCTGCCTGCTGCTTCAATTGAGACTCTAGTGACAAGTTGACCTTCTCGACCTCAGTCAATTGCTTTTGCAACTTCTTAAGTGCTTTCTGGTGCGCTTCGTCTTTCGCGGCAAGTAACTCACTAACTTGGTTTTGTATTTCTTGGTCAAGCGCCTCTTCACGCACTTTTACTTGAGATGCCAACTGGGTTTTATCTTGCGTTAGTGCTTGATACTTTTCTTCTAATACGTGGTAAGTCGATTCCCACTTGTTCGCAGTGACAACCGATCCAACAAGGCCACCAAATGCCAAGCCTAACACCGCAGCGATTGCGATATAGATATGCGTACGTTTGTCACGCTCTTCAATGACAACTACGTCGTCTTGCTCTTCCATTTTGTTCTGAGAACTCACCGTATACTACTCCAAGGACTCTTTTACTTTGCTAGCGGATCAATTCCGCAAACATAATTGATGCTGTATAAATCAGAAATGCGCCAATTAATGTTATAACGGTCGCTTTTTGGACTTTTTCATTGGTTCGATAACGAAACAGCACAAATGCTACTGCAATCAACACCGCAATGGCTAATAATCTGGTCATACCGCCTCCTTGTCCACTCATGAAAAACTGCCTAGGTCCGTAGACTGTTTCACAAAGATTCATTGTAACCCATTTATACGTACCATAAGGTCAACTTAGCGTAGATTTTAAAATAAGTGCTCCGATTTTAATCAATTTTGTGTCCTTAATTGAATAACTTATGTCGTAACGATCGAAACACATTTATCGTTCTGAAGTGTTTTTGGGTTCCATTCCCTAACCCAATAAATTTTATTTATGCCGTGACTCGCACAAAAAGATTGGCAAACATACCTTCATGAAAATTGATGAGGTTATTTCATTAAAAATAAATTGATATAGGGTGTTGAAATGGACCAAAAACATGATAGAGTTCACACGTTAATGATGACCAGCATCATTAACTAACCTTTACTCATTTAATTGAGTAATTGTTCCGATGAAGACTGCAGGAGAGTGGTTATTAATCAAATTTTAACATTTGATTAGCATAACTCGCCGAAGAATTAACTATTTCAGGTGCTACCTAGGTAGCGGGGACTGTAGTTGGAGGAACCTCTGGAGAGAACCGTTAAATCGGTCGCCGAAGGAGCAAGTCTTGCACTCACGCAAGGTGAAACTCTCAGGCAAAAGGACAGAGGAGTGGAAAGTTACAACCTAACTATTTTGCTTGGCCTTCCCGCCTACAACCAATAGCTTAGTTCTTTTAGAGATCGTTGATCTCGTCCTTTCCCTCTTCTCCTTATTAGTTGTTTTATTAAGGGGAAATCATGAACAACCTACAATCTTTACTACAAACCATCGATAATTTTGTCTGGGGTCCACCGCTGCTTATTTTGCTAGTGGGTACAGGTGTTTACTTCACTTTTAGCCTTGGCTTGATCCAGTTTAAACACCTCCCAACAGCGCTAGCGATGGTATTCAGTAAAGATAAGTCATCTAATACTCAAGGTGACGTTTCTAGCTTTGCAGCTCTTTGTACTGCGCTCTCAGCAACAATTGGTACTGGTAACATTGTTGGTGTTGCCACAGCAATCAAACTCGGTGGACCAGGCGCTCTATTCTGGATGTGGCTCGCTGCCCTTTTCGGAATGGCGACTAAATACGCCGAATGTTTGTTGGCGGTTAAGTACCGAAGAGTCGATGATAAAGGCCAAATGATTGGTGGCCCAATGTATTACTTGCAATACGGTGTTGGCTCAAAAGCTCTCGCGATCATGTTTGCAGTGTTTGCTTTGGGTGTTGCTTGTTTTGGTATCGGTACGTTTCCACAAGTAAACGCGATTCTGGATGCAAGTGAGATATCTCTTGGTGTTAACCGTGAGCTATCTGCCTTTGTACTAACTCTTTTGGTTGCTTTCGTAACTTTGGGTGGCATCAAATCCATTGCTAACGTTGCAGGAAAAGTGGTTCCTACCATGGCTGTATTTTATGTGTTGGCGTGTTTAAGCGTGATCATCATGAATGCAGACCAATTGTTCAATGCCGTTGAATTAGTGCTGGTTTCAGCCTTTACATCAACAGCAGCGACTGGTGGTTTTCTAGGTGCAAGCATCATGTTGGCAATCCAATCAGGTATCGCTCGCGGTGTGTTCTCAAATGAATCTGGTTTGGGTAGCGCGCCTATGGCAGCAGCAGCAGCGAAGACAGACTCTTGTGTTAAACAAGGCCTAATTTCAATGACAGGTACCTTTTTCGATACCATCATTATTTGTACCATGACAGGCCTTGCTCTAATCCTGACCGGTGCATGGCAAAGTGACCTTGCAGGTGCCGCGATGACGACTCATGCTTTTGCGGTGGGTTTAAATGCAGATACATTTGGCCCTATGCTCGTCTCAATCGGTTTGATGTTCTTCGCTTTTACCACCATTCTTGGTTGGAACTACTACGGTGAGCGTTGCGTTGTGTTCCTGTTCGGAACTAAAGCTGTGCTTCCATACAAACTGATTTTCGTCGGCTTGGTGGCATCTGGTGCATTCCTTCACCTCGATATGATTTGGCTACTGGCTGATATCGTAAACGGTCTGATGGCAATTCCTAACCTAATTGGTTTGATCGCACTGCGTCACGTCGTACTGGCAGAAACCAAACTGTTCTTTAGCTCAACATCGCAATCAGGTGAAGTTGAAGCAGTGAAAGCTTAGTGAAACGGCAGGTTTGCGGTCACAAACTGTCAGTCACAGAGAGCAAAACACATTAGAAATGGTAAAACATAAAGCCCGCTATTATTTAGCGGGCTTTATTTATCTTCGGTTAAATGGTTAATCTCTCAACCATTGATGCTCAACGTTTTCTCCACGTTCTTCAAAAAACTTCGCATTTTTTTGCTTGAATTGATCCGCTTTCAACTCTGATAGCGGCCAGTCTAAAAATGCTTCTGTTACAAACGAGTCGCCGACACCAACCTCAATCGATTCCAGATGTTTCCCGATGTAGCGATAAAAGTAGCCTTGCCCAAACGCATCGCACACCATAGGTACATGCCTGACACGTTGATGATTGACAGAGACCGAAGCCCAAGTCGTCGTTTTAGGTTCACAGGTTTGCTCTTTTACAACGTCGACCTCAAATTTATTGTCCATAGTTGTCGAAACAAAAACGACAATAGCGTCATGCAAATACACACGCCTGAGCAATAACTGTTTAGTGTCTTGAGTTCGCGTTTGTTGTATTCCATTAGCAAAAGGCTCGAAGTAGCCCCAGTGCCAAGACCAGATCATGCCGCGTTGCGCAAACTGTACTTGTGGCCACGTATGCCAAGCGACAGCGGCACCTATCCCCACAATAAATACAGCGAGTAGTATCAACAATCGATAAATATTACGCATTAAACGGGTTTTTCAATTAATAACTTCACACCAAGTGCGACTAATACTGCGCCCGTCGCGCCTTCCATCCACTTCATAAAGCTTGCATTCTTTAGTAGATTTTTAGCCGAGTTAAGCGCGCCAGCTAAACCACACTGCCAAACCATCGCAATAGCAAAGTGTACAGATGCCATCATCATTGATTGAAGCAAGGGTGAACCTTCTGGATTCACAAACTGTGGCAAGAAAGCCAAATAGAAGACCGCCGTTTTCGGGTTCAAGACGTTAGAAAGAAAGCCCTCTCTAAAAGAGCGCTTACCATTAAACACTTCGTGAATCTGCTCGGTCACGGCCAATCCATCTTTCGACGACATTAGCGCTTTTAAACTGCTCAAACCAAGCCAGATAAGATAAGCTGCGCCAATCATTTTTACGATTTGGAACAACTCTGCTGATTGCGCAAGAATCGCCGAGATACCAACCGCAGAAAAAAAAGCATGTACGAATAAGCCAAAGCAAATCCCTAGACTGGTTGTACATCCATCTTTTAGGCCCGATCGGCTAGTGTTACGGATAACAAGTGCAGTATCTAAACCTGGCGTTAACGTTAAAATCGTAATGGCAATAATAAATGCCTCGAAATTCAAAATATCCATATTATCGTGATAATTAATTGTTAATCCTTCATCAATACCGCCAATCCACAAGATTCGCAAGCTTCTTTTTTAAGAGAGCTATACAACTGGGTGAGTTTATGGACAATGGGTTGGAGTTAATTGTTAATTATTAGTAAATTAACGCAGGTTGCTTAGTGCAACACCATATGAAGGACCCGTTATCGGGTGTTTAGGGAAAGAACAAAAGAATAAGAGTAGTCACATGAACGCATTTACAAAACTCGTTGAACATTCCAAAAAAGTGGCAAATTTTGAGCATCTATCAGCCATCATAGATTGGGATCAAGCGGCGGTCATGCCACCTGGTGGCGCTGAAGCACGCTCGAATGCCACGGCAGAGCTCGATGTACATATCCATTCTTTAATGACTCAACCGCACTTGGGAGAGCTTTTCGCTCAGGCAGAAGAAGAGACGCTGTCTACAAAAGAAAAATCTATCCTAAGAGAAATGAAGCGTGGGTGGCAGCAAGCTAACTTACTACCAGAATCATTAGTTCAAGCTCAATCTCTTGCTGGCTCCAAATGTGAACATGCATGGCGTACGCAACGTGGAGAAAATGACTGGGCTGGTTTTGAAAAGAACTGGGCTGAAGTCGTAAAGCTATCGCAGGAAGAAGCGCAAATTAGAGCCGAAGCAAATGGCACGACTCCTTATGATGCCATGCTCGATGTTTATGAACCTGGCACAACGTCTGCGTCGTTAGACATTCTTTTTGCTGACGTGAAAACCTGGCTTCCTACTTTGATCGATGAAGCGCTTGAAAAACAACAATCAGACAACATCTTATTGCCAACTGCACACTACCCTGCGGAAAAGCAAAAAGCGCTCGGTTTGGAAGTCATGAAGCTACTTCAATTCGATTTTGAACACGGTCGACTTGATGAGAGTACCCACCCATTTTGTGGCGGTGTACCGACAGATGTGCGTATTACGACACGTTACAATGAAAACGAGTTTGTCCAATCATTGATGGGGATTGTCCACGAAACTGGCCATGCTCGATACGAACAAGGGCTACCAAAAGATTTATCAGGAACACCCGCGGGAGAAGCTCGCTCTATGGGTATTCATGAATCACAATCACTCTTCTTTGAAATGCAAATAGGACGAAGCAGCGCGTTTATCGATCACCTCGCTCGACTGGCTTCTAACCATTTTTCTGGTAGTGAATTCGAAAAAGACAATTTAGCCAAAATTTACACTCGCGTAGAAAAAGGCTTTATTCGCGTAGATGCTGACGAACTAACATATCCTGCTCACGTTATTCTTCGATATGAAATTGAGCGAGATCTCATGAATGGCGTCATCAAACATACAGATGTACCAGAACTCTGGAACGAAAAGATGAAAGCGTACTTGGGGCTATCAACCGAAGGAAACTTCAAAAATGGCTGTATGCAAGATATCCATTGGACAGACGGAAGTTTTGGCTATTTCCCGTCCTACACGCTCGGTGCGATGTACGCTGCACAATTTATGGCAGCAATGAAACAAACCGTCGATGTAGATGCGGTTATTCGTTCTGGCGACTTAGCTCCGATATTCAATTGGCTCTCGGAAAACATCTGGAGTAAAGGTAGCTTATTCACCACTGATGAGTTGGTAAAACAAGCCACGGGTGAAACACTGAATGCTAAACACTTTCAAGCTCACCTAAAAGATCGCTACTTATAAAGCGAAAAGAATAGAAAGTAAAAGCCCAAGGTTCGTATGTTCCTTGGGCTTTTTGTAGGCTCTCTATGTGTTATGCCAAGCTAGGGATGAGCCTAGGCTTGTACAAACAGTCCTCACCCTCTGGTCTAGTTTTAAACCGACGATGAAGCCACATATACTGGCTCGGACTTGCCATGATTGATGTTTCAACTATTTGATTCACGAATGCGGCGGCACGTTGATGATCCTCTTTCGGGAAACCTTCGACGGGCGCACTAATGGTTAGGGTATAGTGTCCGTCTTTTCCTCTTACCATCGTAAAAGGCACAATGGCGCAATCTGTAGAATCAACCAACAAACTTGTACCTGTCGTAGTACAAGCATTTTTAACGGCAAATAACGGTGCAAATGTCGAGCGTCGGTTACCATAATCGTGGTCCGGTGCATACCAAACCCGCTCACCCGTTTTAAGTGCTTCAAGCATGGCTTTGACGTTTTTACGATCAATCAGTGTACGATTAGAGCGAGAGCGTCCCTTATACTGAAAATAATCAAAGCACGGATTATTGTTTGGGCGATAAACACCGGTTCCAGACTTTTTAATGCCAAAAGCTCGAGCACCTAACTCTAGATTCATTGAGTGTACGGCCAACATTAATGCACCTTTGCCTGACTTCTCTAAAGCCTCTAGATGCTCCATGCCTTTTATCGTAACGTGTTTGTTTACCCGTTTATCTGACCAAAACCATGCCATTGCGGTCTCAAAAAGTGCGATGCCAGTATTGTCGATGTTGTCTTTTAGAATTGCTTCGCGTTGGCATTCTTCCATATGAGGGAAGCAAAGCTCAAGATTGCGTCTGATCGTAACTTGACGTTTTCTCATGAGTCGCATAGCTAAACGACCAATGTTGCGTCCCAAAGCTAGTTGAACTTTAAAAGGAAGGAGGCTAAGTAAGTACATCACGCTAATGATAATTAACGTTCCCCAGTAACGAGGCAAAAGAAATTCGGCCTTGAATGCAGGCTTTTTGTATTTGTTCATGTAAGTATTGTCAGATGTGCCCATCTATAAGTGATAAAAACAATGATAATGGACTGCACTTTTATCATTGATAACGCTAATAACATAAATTAAAGCGCGCGGATTCTATGGTTCTTCGACACACTACACAATAAGAACTTTGCAGAAATATGTAGGGAATGAAAAAGCAGTAAAGATGAGTCGCCACGTTAACATCTATCGGAGTGATTTATCTACTGCCCTTTCCTAAAGTTTGAAGAAACATAACTTTGTATTTTCAATTCGCTAAATAATGCCTATTGTTCAATCACATAATGCGACCGTTATGAATACAACAATAAGACGTCATATCAATACTCGCCATTAGCGATTGAATTTGCACTAAAAAGCCGCAGCAATTTCTCGCTGCGGCTTCTTATTCACTTAACAAGTAGAGTGGCGTTATTCGTGCCCTACTGTTTTGGATAATAAATTTACGATCAACACACCAGCGATGATAAACCCAATACCAACTAAGGCTGGTAAGTCTAGACGCTGTCCGTAAACAAAGTAACCAACCGTCGCAACCAAAACGATCCCAGCACCACTCCATATGGCATAAACAACCCCGACAGGCATTGTTTGCACTGTGACGGAAAGCAAGAAGAAAGCGATGCCGTAACCAATCAAAACGACTGTGCTCGGCATTACTTTCGTAAATTGCTCTGTTTTAGGAATATAAGAAGTGGCAATCACTTCACATACAATCGCGATCGACAGCGCCAACATTGGTGGCATAGAGACAAGCATTTTGAACATAAGGCATTAACGCTCAACAGAAATGTAACCGACAACATGTCCGGATAATTAGGCCGCGCATTATACCCAACTCATCTCACGATGGAATACCACTAACGATGTTTACACACCATCACTTTCGCTTACTTTTTGATGACCAGGTGAAAGGCTGACGTTTTGGTGCTGACGAGAAATTTCAAAGTAGATATGCATATCAATCGGCTCAGGTGTATTGAGTAGCATCTTACCTACTTCACGTTGGAAATGACCATAATTACCTAGCTCATCCGTTAGTTCTAGGAGCTCGTAAGAGGCTTCATCGGCAAACATTCCATACGCATACTGATAATGACTGATATCCTTGCTCTTATCATAACCCAGCTTTTGAAGAGCTTGATCAATCTCTTCCGGCGTATAAATGTCTTTATCACCAAACGAATGCAGTAGCACGCAAGGAACTTCTTGAGCGATGCCCTGAATCTTTGTCTTTCTCTTGAAAATACCGAACATAATGTCCTCCACTGACGATGTTTCCAAATATGCACATTAATGCAAAATGGTGAGCTGATTGTTTTTAGTATGGCTCATTAATTTGAGACTTCCTTACTACGAAGTCACCTTCACATATTAACGTGATCGCATAATTACCAGCAAATAGTACACACTGCGTTTCAAACCTATCTCATCAGAAACTCTGCTTTAGTCACAATTGTGTGACAACCCCGAGTACGGTTTACCATAATGTAAAGAGTAGATTGAAAAGTCGGATTTCGTATCGACATCTAAACTTAATTAAGTTAGCTTTAGAAGTATAGACGTCTAGATTGACTATACTTAGGGAGAGAAAGTCGTGCCAATTAGAATTCCAGATCAATTACCAGCTACCGATGTATTAAGGACAGAAAACATCTTCGTGATGAGTGAAACGCGTGCAGCGAGTCAGGAAATACGTCCTTTAAGAGTGCTGATCCTTAATCTGATGCCAAAAAAAATAGAGACTGAAACTCAGTTTCTGCGTCTACTCTCAAACAGCCCACTTCAGGTTAACGTCGAATTACTGCGCATTGATAACCGCCCGAGTAAAAATACGCCAACTGAACATTTAGACACGTTTTATCGCCAATTTGAAATGGTGCGAGATAAAAACTTCGATGGCATGATCATTACTGGGGCTCCATTAGGTTTGGTGCAATTTGAAGATGTCATTTATTGGGATCATCTCAAAACTATCATGGAGTGGGCAAAAGATCATGTGACATCCACTCTTTATGTTTGCTGGGCTGCGCAAGCAGGGTTAAAGCTACTCTACGATCTACCTAAAAAAACGCGTAAAGAAAAACTTTCAGGCGTGTATCATCATCAAATCCATCATCAGTTTCACCCTATCTTACGCGGATTTGATGACACGTTTTTGGCTCCTCACTCGCGTTACGCAGATTTTTCGCCTCACTTTCTAGAAGAGCATACTGACTTAGACATTTTAGCGACATCGGATGTCGCAGGTGTGTACTTGGCCACCACAAAAGACAAACGAAATGTCTTTGTCACAGGACACCCTGAGTATGATTCTCACACTTTACATAATGAATATATCCGAGATTTAAGCGAAGGTATGGAGCCCGCTATTCCTGTCAACTATTACCCAAACAACAACCCAGATAACCCACCAATTGCAAGCTGGAGAAGCCATGGACACCTCCTCTTTTTAAACTGGCTGAACTACTGTGTTTATCAGCAAACACCGTACGATCTCGATCACTTCAGTGAAGATGCTTTCACTAAAGACGATTAGCTTCAAAATAAGCAAACAAAGCACTCATCATTACCGAAATGTAATATGTGAACCAAGCCGCCATATGGCGGCTTTTTCATAACAGTTTGCAAACCTGATCGCATAGTGTTTTTTCCTCAATAGGTTTTTGCTAAGTAATTCATATCATGCAGAAAGATTCAAGGATGTAGGGATAAAGAATGAAAACAGCAAAGCTCGGTGCACTAATATTATTGTCTCAGTTTGCACTCGTGGGTTGCGTGACGGTGAAAGAAGATGGAAGCCCTGTCGTTAAAGCCGATCCTGTGGCAATGGCAGAATCACGTATCGCACTTGGCTTAGGTTATTTAGACGGCGGTAACATGATTCGCGCGCATGATAACTTACAACAAGCCTTAAACCACGCACCTCAATACTATCGCGCGCAATTATCTATGGCTCACTACTACGAAACGGTTGGTGAAGATATTAAAGCCGAACAGATGTATAAACGCTCTCTACGCCAACACACTAAAAACGGAAATGTGCTCAATAACTACGGTACTTTTCTTTGCAAGCGAGGTGACTTCGAAAAAGCCGATCAGATGTTTAATCGAGCCATTGAGCAGCCTTATTACTACCTTATTCCAGCAAGCTATGAGAATGCAGCTTTTTGTGCGCTAAAATCACAAGATAAAGACAAAGCGAGATACTACTTTACTAGAGCTATCGATCATGATCCCCATAGACCAAAATCGATTTTGCAACTCGCTAAAATAGAAATTGATAGCGGTGATTATACTGAAGCTAGAATTCGATTAATGAGATTCAATCAAATGTATGGCGTGAAGAAGCCCTCTTTGCAACTCATGATTCAACTTGAACGTGCAGCAGGCAATGAAGCTCTCGAGAAAAAGTATCAAAAACAATTGGAAAAATTTTCTTAGTACAAAATAGCGATACATAAGGCGCATTAGCTCACAGCCAATACAGCGCTTGACCAAGAATCCAGTGAATTCAGACTCACGGTGATACATTCATCCTGTACATAAACGTCAAATTCGGTACTATTTGAACGGAATAAGTGACCAAGTCACATTATAAAAAGTGCGCACACAACGAAATTTGTACATCATACTGTTTTTAAGATTGATTTCGGCACATTGATAAATACTAAATATTACTGACATGCACCAGAAGGAAGTTGAAGCCGGATGAAACCTGCCTGCACTCTGTTATTACTCACTTTGCTGAGTTCACCTTTTGTTGTCAGTGCACAAGAAAATATTGAGAAAACATTCACATTTGGCATTGTGTCCAATAAAGCCCAAAGCAAAATCAAAAAAGCGACGCCCCTTACTCAGTATGTAACTGAAAGTATGGCTGAATATGGTTACGCAAAAGGGGCGGTAAAGGTATTTAAAAATTATCGTCAGCTCGCGGTTGCGCTTGAAAATGGCACCGTTCAAATTGCAACGGCGACCCCCTTTAATGCGATGACCTTAGAAAAGCAGTCTAATAGCCAAGTCCTTGCTATACGATGGAAAAAAGGCCTGCAAAAATATCATACGGTGTTCTTTACTAATAAAGAGAGTGGCATTGAGTCATTTTCTGACCTGCGAGGAAAAACGCTTGTTTTCGAAAAGCGCACGTCTACCAGCAGCTATTACCTACCTGCGATTACATTGCTGAACCACGGAGAAAAACTGCAATACCTTCCCTCTCCTGATGACAAACCGGCCAAAGACAGTATTGGTTATTTATTCCTTGATGAGCAACTCGCTCAGTCAAATGAAATCAACCTATCTGTATGGGTATATAAACAGAGAGTTGCAGCAGGAGCATTCAGTAACTTCAACTGGAACAATCCCAAAGATTTGCCAGAGAACATGAAAGACAAACTAGCGATTTTTTCTCGTTCTGTTGAAATACCCAGGGATTTGATTCTCGCTTCTCCAAGCATGAGCCTAGAGCAACAGCGTAAAATCACGTCCATACTGCTTGATATGGATACAACTCACGAAGGCTCTCTCGCACTTAAAAAGTTTCAGAACACCAAAAAATTTAGCGCGCTTACTCCAGAAATGCGAGCCTCCTTAAGTACAGTGCGCAAGTCAGTTCACTTGTTACCGAAGGTGGATTGATGTTTCAAAAGCTCTCACTCGAAACCAAATACATTTGCTCGACAATGTTCGTTGTCTTGTTTGTTGTGGTGATAAATCTTGCGTTATACATGCACGGTTACGATGCGTATTCAAATAGCTTAACTCAACAAATCACGAACAACTCTCAAGAAAAAACAGAATCTTACGTTAAGCAAAAAGGGTTGGTTTATGCAGAGCTATTATCAAAACAGCTTTTTGATCCACTCTATACAGACAATATCAGTCAAGCGTATGAGCAAATTAAGGCAACATTGAGCCAGCCAGATGTCTCGAAAATACATGTTGTTGACAATGAAGGGCTAATCTTTCACGACGGCACTACTCAGCTAAGGATGTTTGCCCAACCTCATTACCGCTCTCCTTTTATTTTGAAAGCAATAGAAGAATCTAGAACTCTCGTTTCCTTTTCCAAGCATCAGTTGGAGATCGCAGCGCCGATTCAGCAATCAAACATTACTCTTGGGGCGGTGTATCTTGAGCTTAACTTGATACATCTACTGGAAGAGAAAGAACAGAACATTGAACAAGTCCAAGCGATTACCTCAAACGATAAACAGAAGATGTTTAACTTGCTGCTAACGATCAGTGGGATATCCGTTCTATTCGGTAGTATCATCGCTTATGCTTTGGGGCGGTCGTTAACTAAGCCACTCAAGCAACTAAAAGATCAATTTTCAGAGTCAAATACCCAAGCGCTGCCAGTCACCGACATACAAAGCAAAGATGAAGTGGGAGAACTTATTTCGGCGTACAACAAAATGTCAAACAAAGTGAACCGATACACCAGCCGAGTTGAGTTCATGGCGTACCACGATATTCTGACTTCCCTGCCAAACCGAGAAAAGTTACTCATTGATATTCAAACGCAAATAACTGACCACAAATCCCCCTCACTCGCGGTTGTGTTTATTGACTTGGATGACTTTAAGCACATTAACGATAACTACGGACATAACATTGGGGATAAATTGCTAGGCCATCTTGCCTCAGAGCTTCAAGGCCGTTTGCCGAGTTATTTTAAGCCGCTTTACCGCCTTTCGACCATCGTAAGTCGAGTAGGTGCGGATGAATTTGTACTGGCCTTTCCGTGCTCGGGCAGTCATGAAGCTAGAGAAAAAGCGCACGCTATTCATCGCCAACTACTCTCTCCCTTTAGTTTGGAAGAGAACGATATTCAAATTACGGCAAGCCTCGGAATTGCTGTGTATCCAGAATTTGGTTCAAACGCTGAGTCTCTTTTACAGCTTTCCTCTCTTGCGGCGCAGGAATCTAAAAGACGCGGTAAAGACATTATGACGATATACGATTCCACGTTTGATGAAACGATTAAACAACGTTTATACATAGAACGAGAACTGCGTCGTTCAGTACGTGATTTGTCTCAATTCGAGCTGTGGTATCAACCACAATTTGATCTAAAAACTTATCGCCTAATTGGGGTCGAAGCATTGGTTAGGTGGAATCATCCCGAGAAAGGTTATATCAGTCCAGAATCGTTTATCCCGATCGCAGAACAAAGTGATTTAATATTGGAGCTTGGAGAACATATCATTGAGACGGCAGTTGCTCAGCGGGCAATGTGGGCAGAACATTTCGGTACTGATTTTCACATTGCATTAAACTTGTCCCCAAGACAAATCTATCGCCAAGATTTAAGTCAATTATTTTCTAAGTATTTACAACGACATGATGTCGCCCCTCAAACCATTCATGTTGAAGTGACAGAGTCACTTTTTATTGATGATACAGAGAAAGCTCAATATGTGCTTAAAAAACTACAAAGTATCGGAGTGGAAGTTTGGCTAGATGACTTTGGCACAGGATATTCTGCCCTTGCCTACCTGCAACATATGGCTTTTGACGGGCTCAAGATTGATCGTTCATTTATCGCTCAAATCCGAAAAAGCGATCAAGACGATTCATTAGTTCGCGCGATTGTATCCATGGCTCACAACCTAAGAATGAAAGTAGTAGCCGAAGGCGTAGAAACTCAAACTCAACTCACACGAATGGAGTCTCTCTACTGTGACGTCGTACAAGGTTTTTTCTTAGGTAGACCTGTACCTGCCGAGGAATTGATTGCATTTGAATACCAACGAGGGAGTGGCGCTCAAAGCGTCAATCACTTTGCTTAGAACGCCGTTTTGTTAACTATTGCCGCTTAGCGCGTTAGTACTCGTAATGCAATATCGGTCACACTTCCCCCACCTCATTAATATGAATTTTCTCTTAAAATCTAACATCTGAGATAAATAAACTACACTTTTCATATCAACTTCTTGGATATGGAAATGCGCGTGGTAGGAATCTTTTCTTGGAACAACCTGTCGGTAAAACAAAAGCTATTTGGGTTGGTTTTGCTGCCAATTTTATTGTTGCTTGTCCTCGCGGGTAAACATGTACAAAGCCTTTCTATCCAGGCTCAGGAACTACAAAAAGCACAGTTATTCTCTGTCTACATCGACCGCGTATCTTCGCTTTATCACCTACCGAATAACCCTGATGTAATAGATAAGCAACTAAAAACTCAGCAGATATCTCAATTGTTACGCGACACCGCTGCACCAGTATTCGGTGAAAACGCTGAGATACTAAACCAGTTGACAAGCTTTGAGGAAGCAACCCTCTCGATGCTCTCTTCGCAAAATCAAGAAGAAAGGTTAGATGCGGCAGAGTGGCGCGCTGATACGTTCAAAGAAATCCTCATGAGCTTAGACAAAGTCTATTTTAGAAATGTGAGTTATGAAACAAACACTCACCTTTCTTCTTTGATGCAACTTGAATGGTTGATGTTTTGGTCCACTGAAGAGCATAGATTAAGCGAATATTTGATTCGATCTTCAGAGGAAAATAACGAGTATGACCTCACAACACAGGCTTCTATCCAATCTTTAATCCAGAACCAACAACTATTTCTAGAGCGTTTTGTGACGCTAAATGCCAATCAACAACAAGTAGATCTGCTCATTGAGACGTTTACGGGTGAAGTCTTTATCAAAAGCCAAGAGTTTCGTGCCTATTTATTGCAACCAGCTCAACTCAAATCATTAACCCCGGATGAGATTGATGCGGGGTTATCTGCACTCAACAAACGCTTATCGTTATTACAAAGTGTTGACGACAAAATGGAACAACAGCTGAGTGATGATATATCAAAGACAATCAACACGACGACACAGCACCGCTTTACCTTTATCGCAATGATGAGCCTTTTAACGCTGTTGGTCGTAAGTTTAACGCTAAGATTGGTGCGAAAAGTTACTGGAAACTTGAATCTAGTCCTCAAATTTCTCAGTAACGAAAGCAATGAACAAAGTAACACTGAAAATTCACCTCTTGCTCAACTAATAAAGGGTAAAGACGAGCTGAGTAAGTTTGCTCGAGAGGTAAAAAAGCTTAGTGATGAGCGGATGTTGTCCAGACTAAAGCTCACACAAGCTAAAGAAGATGCAGAACAAGCAAAAGATGATGCAATTAAGGCGAGTAAAGCCAAAAGTAGCTTTTTGGCCAACATGTCCCACGAGATCCGCACGCCGCTAAATGGCGTTATTGGTATCTCTGAAGTCTTATCCGATACTTCCCTGACTGCCACACAACGCGATTACGTCGACACGATTGAAACCTCCTCCCAACTGCTTTTGAGTTTAATTAATGACGTTCTAGACTTCTCAAAAATTGAATCTGGGATGTTGCTCATTAGCCCACATTCAACTTGTGTTCGAGAGTCTATCTATGACATTGCTTCTATCATTTCACCGAAAGCAAAGGAAAAAGGCATCGATGTGCAAGTCAACATTAGCCGTAACACGCCTTACCACGTAATGTTGGATGACCATCGTATACGCCAAGTTGTCATGAACTTCATGTCTAACGCGGTAAAATTTACCGAACAAGGCAGTGTAGAGCTATCGGTCATCACCCGCGAAATTAAAAATGGTGAAGCGGTCATCGAGTTTTCCGTTAAAGATTCTGGGATTGGTATTGATGCCCAGCAGCAAAAGAAAATATTTGCTCCATTTGCCCAAGAGGATAACTCTACTACCCGACAATTTGGGGGAACTGGACTTGGGCTTGCCATTAGCACGCAATTAGTTGAGCTAATGGGTGGAGAAATTCAACTTGAATCCGAGAAAGGTAAAGGCAGTCGCTTCTTCTTTGAACTAACTGCTCCTGTTGTGACGCAAGAGTTTAACGCTTATCACGCTCTGAATCACAACGATATATGGATTGTATGCAGCAGTACTCAACTAGAACAAAAACTGCGTAACGAGTTAAGTTTTTTCAACATCAATATAACGCAGTCAGTAGATACCTTAAGTGCGTTGCCAACGTGGATTGATAACGAGCGCGTTATCGTTATTCATGTAGAAGCATCACCAAATGCAGCGGCGATGCATATCGATGAGATAGAAAGCCTTTGTAAACGAAACATTCGTGTCTGCCTCATCAAGCACCTTCATAGCCCACAATTCGACTTTAGAAACAGTATCAGCGCCTTGGTCACTCAGCCACTACTAGGGCAGCGCTTAATTAAAGCACTTGAAAGTTGTGCGGCAAATTTCTCGCACGCACAACAAGAGAGCATTTCAGCGCAACATGTTAAATCTCTGCCGAAAATTTTGGTCGTTGATGACAATACGGTCAATCAAAAAATCGCGGGGCTACACGTCACAAAAGCTGGCTTCGACTTTGATGTCGCTGTAAACGGACAAGAAGCGGTTGAGAAATTTCAACAGAATCAATACAGCCTAATTTTAATGGACTGCATGATGCCCGTAATGGATGGATTTGAAGCCACCCAAATAATTCGTCAAATAGAAGTAAAAGAAAAACGCGCTTTCAGAATTCCGATTATTGCTCTAACGGCAAGTGTGGTCGATGACGATATACAAAAATGCTTTGACGTTGGAATGGATGACTATGTGCCCAAACCGTTTAAAGCAGGGTTGCTTAAAGAGAAGTTAGATAAGGCAATTGGGTTACGTGTTTCCAACACGACGCCTACTGAACCACACCAAGAGAACACCACCCCCGATAAAACTCATGAACTACCTGCAAGTTCTGAGCAACCAGAAGCAACGGTAACGCCTATTCGCTCCGAACGCATCTTGCTTGTCGAAGATAATAGAGTGAACCAGAAAGTGGCTTCTCTATTGCTATCTAAAGCAGGCTATCAATTCGAAGTCGCAGAAAACGGACAAATTGCAGTCGAAATGTTCCAAAAAGATGGAAAGTTTGATGTTATTTTGATGGATTGCATGATGCCCATAATGGATGGGTTTGAAGCTTCTAGGCAGATTAGAGCTTATGAAGCGAGTAAAGGATTAGCTAAGACGCCCATTATCGCATTAACAGCAAGCGTCGTAGATGATGACATTCAACGCTGCTTTGATTCAGGAATGGATGCCTACGTACCAAAGCCTGTGCGCAAAGAAAAACTGTTGTATCAAATTGAACAAGCAATGTAGGTGGATTCTATGAGTAGAAATCATTCTCGCGTTGCTTTTCCTTTGCGTTACATAAAACGCTATCTGTTTATTCTGATTGCCCTTCTTTCATTAAATTGCCAAGCTCTCGCTGCAGAGAGCTACGCCGTTTTCTCATTTAATGACGAATTCTCTCCGCTCACTGTCAATAAAGCGCGAAAGTTGTACAGAGGGAAGACGCAACTTTTACAAGGCCAGCGAATTGAACTCTCTGACTGGCCTGCGACATCAACAGAAAGAGCTGAGTTCTATCGTTATCTTCTCAACAAAAATTTAGCGCAAATGAACGCGCATTGGGCAAGCTTGTCTTTTTCAGGTAAAGCTAGACCGCCAAAAGTGATTGCACGCTCCAGCATTGATGACCTCATAGCATGGATGCAAGAGAAGCCGAATAGAATTGGTTATGCCCCAACATCGAGCGTCCCTAGTAATGCTCATGTTTTATGTGTGGTTAGCTCGGAGAATTGATATGAAAAAATATTTAACCATGTTATCGCTGAGTATCGCGACCTTTCCGAGCTCAGCCACGATTGAACTAACAGAACAACTTTCTTTAAGTGGTTTTGGCTCTACTTCGTGGGTAAAATCCGATAACCCAACTACGTTACTAGTTAACCGCTTTATTGGCGATGAATCTTGTTTCGATTGCGATACCACTTTCGGCATGCAGCTCGATTATTTTCACAAGGCATTTCGGGCATCCGCACAAGTCGTAAAGCGCCCGCAAGACCATTGGAGCTCGCCTCAGCTCGAGTGGGCGTATTTGGCTTATACCTATCAAAACATAGAAATACGAGGAGGACGCTTAAGACTGCCACTGTTTTTGATGTCTGAGTACAACTATGTCGGCCACGCTTTTACCCAAGCCCGCCCACCGAATGAGGTATATGACAGCATTCTAGGTATCACGGCTTATAACGGCCTATCTGCACGCTGGATTCATGACCTCAATGAGCAAGTCGTACTTACCGCCATGCCGTTTGTCGGGTTTAAAGACAATAGTGACGTAACCATCAATGAACGTACTGAATTGGAAATTGAGTCAAACAATACTGCAGGGATGAACTTAACGCTAAGCGGAGAGAGCTATCGTTGGAATTTTTCCTACCTCCACGGCGATTATGATCAAACAACGACGCTCTCTAACATTGAGCAGTCCACTCCCGGTGGCGGAACCACAATCATTGACCGTCTAGTTGAAACAGAAAAAAACAACACGATCGATCTGTTTTCTCTAGGGTTAAGATACGAGCTCGATAACATTGTGATTATGGCAGAAGGACAGACCAGCAATCTTTCCTCATCTTGGTACGCGACAACAAGTTATAATGTAAACAAGCTGACTCCTTATATTGTTTACGGTCAGCAGTTTAATAGTCGGGATAAAAAAAGTGGAGACAGTTTCTTACTCGGGTTGAGATACGACCTAGATTACAACGTTTCCCTGAACGCAGAATGGCAAAGGTTCAACGCCTACAATAATAGCTCTGGCGCGTTTTCATCAGCCCCAAAGGATGACAGTGCGAGCCTTTATACGCTAATGCTCAACTTCGTTTTTTAATGTTTCTTACAGTACCAATTTCCACAACACTGGGGGCTGTTGTATTAAGAAGGCTTTTTGCAACACGTAACTAGACGCTAAACGACTGGAAGGGATAGAATCGATCAGATAGGTAAGTGGCAATCCAAACAGAGACAAAGGTTACTCTATTTCGGTTTGTTTTGATTGCCTTTTAACCGCTTTTCTTTGCGTCGCAGTGCCCGGAAAAACTTTGACTCTTCATGGTACCAACCAAGGACACTAATTGGGAAGCCCACGAGCATCATAATAAAAACATCCGCAGGGAGTTGTTCCCAAATGTCGCTTAAAGAATGCAGCTCTCCAAAAATGAACAAACCGATGACTTTACCAAGCAGTAATGCACAACAAATCATAAAGAAGGACTTTAATATATAGTGCCATTTGCCTTTTTTACGCTCTTCTCTCCAATAGGCATATTTATATTGTCGGTCGTACATTCATCCCCCTAAAGTAAACTTGCCGTAAGTTTAAGTATCTCGATAGCGTAAAGTGCGTTGGCACCTCTTTAATCATAGTGCGTATCTAAAGTGAATGCTTGTCGTGGCAATAAGAAGGAGAGGTATTCTGTAGTAAGAGCTACAAAATCTCTGAACGTTATATGTCTTGTGTAATTCGGATGATGCCTGATTTTGCTTATCGCTAGTGTTTTCTGAACACCCAAATCGGGCCGATGAGTAGAAACTGTAAATCCTCAAAAAACGACGGTTTTTTACCTTCAATCTTGTGACCGATAAATTGCAATATCCACAATACGCCAAACAAGAGCATAGAAATATGCAGAACGGGCAACATCAATACCTCTAGCGACCAAATAAGGCCAATGCACGCTAATGTGTAGCCGATCATCATCATGAATACACTCAGAGACAAACGAAAATAGAAAACCCAAGTGGGGATCACCGCTACCCAAACCCAATTAAGTTCGAAGCCTAATAATGAAATCTGGGGAATCGACCAAATAAGTCCAACCACAGAAAGGTAAATACCTGGAACTGCGATTGTGTGAATCTTTTGGTTGATAGGGTTTTGGTGACTCTCCCCGTATTCTTTTAGCCATTCAGATAATGCTCGCATATCATTCCCCTTTTCCACCTTCTTATTCTTATATAGCCCGAGGATGAAAAAGGTGCGAATTTTTCCGTAAAGGCTACGAGCAACGAGCGACAAAACAACAGAGGCCAGTGCGTTGCCGATTACTCACCAAGCAACGCTCGTTGTGCTTTCGGCAGCTTGGCAACGACAAGAGCATAAGAGCGTTCACACAAGTCTTGAATCAACCCATCCTCGACATCACCGTTAAAATAAACCGTTATCCAATGACGCTTATTTAAGTGATAACCTGGGATAATGTCCGTAAACTGCGACGTTAAGACTTCTCCATCTTCTGGTTTTACTTTTACGCTGACATACTCCCGACCGTTTCTCTCTGCAATGATGGCAAACATCTTGCCTTTGATTTTGTAAACAAGCGCTTCAGGCCCAAATGGGAAATCGCTTTCTGCACACATGAAGGTACTTAAGTATTGTTCTAGTTCTTTGCTTTTCATATCCCCTACCTCCTTCTGCGTTCTCACTCAAATTGTGGCAATAGCAATTTTAACGCCTGGTTAACCTGCTCTTTTTCATTGCCTTCTAAACCATGCAATAACGATTGCTGAACGTCTACATGCTCCAAAATTAGCTTGTCAATTAAGGTTAAGCCTTGCTCTGTTAGTTCAACGGTGACGCTACGTCGGTCTTCTTTACTATGGGTTCTGGTAATAAACCCTTTCTTCTCAAGTTTATCTAAGCGATTAGTCATCGCACCCGAAGTGAGCATCATCGACTCTATTAACGCTGAGGGAGTAAGACAATATGGTGAACCAGCTCGACGCAGTGTCGCTAACACATCAAATTCACCCATTTTCAGGTCGTACTTCTTATGTAGCTCGGCGACCCTAGATTCCATGTGTTTTGCAATTCGCATTAGTCGACCCATTATTGCCATCGGTTCAGTGTCGAGGTCTGGCTTCTCCCTAGCCCACTGCTCTACCACTCTATCAATTGCATCCATTATTTCTCTCCAAACATCATATATTTTTTATTTTAACATAAAGATACTTTACAAAAAGCCACCTTGCCGATATCGTTACATTTAATTATCTCTACATAAAGATATTTAACATGAACATTTTACTTGCGATGATTCCTGCCTTTTTTTGGGGGACGACTTACGCTGTTACTCAGTTTACTCTACCGGACTGGCCTCCCGTTTTACTTGGCGCTCTAAGGGCACTGCCTGCGGGTCTTTTGTTGCTGGCAATAAAGCCCTCGTTTCCAAAAAGAAGTGAGTGGAAGGTGCTGCTTGTTTTAGGAACCATCAACATCGCTTGCTTCTTTGGTCTCATTTTTGTCATGGCGTTGACGCTTCCTTCTGCCATCTCTGGTGTTGGTATGGTTTCGGTCCCCGTTTTTGCAATGCTGTTTGGTTGGGCGGTCTACAAACGTCAGCCTAGTGGCATTCAAGCAATAAGCGGCGCAACTTTGATTGCTTTAGCTTGGTTCTTATTTGATCCTAGCTCTATTTCTCTCGAACCCGTGGGCTTACTTGCGATGATCTCCGCCATTATGTGCATCGTGATAGGAAGTAGCGTAACAAAGTCACTAGGTACAAAAATGCACTGGTGGACAGTGCTAACATGGCAGCTCATTTTGGGTGGCGTGATTATGTCTATCGCAACAAGTGTGCTGGCGATAAACAATCCAGAGCCATATGTTACGGTCGTTCAGGACGTATCCATGACGAATATTCTAGGGTTACTGTGGGTAATTATTCTGAACACCGCATTAGGGTATGGCATGTATGTATGGTTATTGCAGCGGATGTCGGTCGTAGATTTTACCTTTGGTGGTATTGCAAACCCAGTCGCAGGCATTGTTTCGGGCCTACTGCTATTGGGGGAAACGTTCACTCCTCTGCAATACAGCTTAATGCTAGGAATGATCGTAATGTCATTACTACCTCAGCTCATTACGTCGATCAAAGCGAAAAGAGCCGCACTCTCCTCCTAAGTAACGTTAATTCCTAACACTCTAGAAGTAATGAGAGTGTTAGGAATCCTCAAGTGTGACCCCATCAGCAGAAATCAGCGCTAACCTAGGCAACTGACACCTTTAAAACGGTACGTTTTGACGTTATGGCTGTTAAGCGCTTGCAAGGTTAGTCAGGGGCTCTGGTTTAGCGTAAACATAACCTTGAATAAGGTAAATCGCATGCTGAGCCAGGTATTCGACTTGAGCCTGGCTCTCTACACCTTCTGCAATCATCTCACATTCCGCTTTGTTCGCTGCAGACACAATTGAGTCCAGCACTTTCAACTTTTGGTCGTCAGATCCTATTGGATCAATGAACATCTTATCCACTTTTACACACCGGATGCCCAAATCTTGTAGGTAAGAAAAGCCACCATATCCGGTACCAAAATCGTCAATTTTGAACTTGTAGCCTTTATTCGTTAAATACAAAATCTCTTTTTTCGCGGCCTCAGTGTCTTTTACTGGTATTCTCTCGGTCAATTCAAAATGAATTCTATTCGAGATTGGCCAATTTAACTCCGACAGCAACTTCGTTAATACACCTGACTCTAAATGGGAGGAAACAATATTGATACTGACCCACGTATGCTCGGGTAAGTCACTTAAGTCTTGTATGATTTTACGAATAAGCTGATTCGTCATCGGAATAATCAGGCCACTTTCTTCTGCAGCACCAATAAACATATTTGGTGGCACCATTCCATCACGTCGCGACCATCGAATCAGAGCTTCATATCCTACTGTCTTACCATCGCGACTATCGACAATCGCCTGGTAGTAAGGAATAAATTCTGCATTACTAATCCCATTTTCAATTAGACCTGTAATGGATTTTCTCAAGCTTTTACCAGATATGTATGCAAAGGCAGTCACAAGACCTGCAAGCACACTTACAAGACCGCCCCACAAAAGTACTCTTTCCTGAGCATAATTTTTAAGTTTTTCACCGCTGTATATCTTGATGAGCATGTTGGCTTGAGACTCTCCTGAAAAGAAAAACTCTTTTGAGAGTGCGTTTTCTTCTCCTGCAATATTCGCTTTGCCACGGCTTATCGTTAAATCACCAAATATTGGTTCATCATACTTAAACTCTACAAATAGGCAGTCTTTGCAAGGCGTTTTTATTACCTCGTTAACCCAACTGTTATCAAGTACCCAGAAGACTTCAACGTGTTCATTATCATAAATGACCATCCACTCTATTTGGTCATTCTGTTGCGGCAAAATAAGTGATGCGAAAAAGTTTTCATCCATCTGAAATCGTTCACTACTAGATGGGCGAGACACTTCACTACCAACCGTGGAACACGTTTTTCCGCCTTCTGTGGTCATCGCAATAAAACGAATGTAACGGTTATAAAAACGTGGGTCGCGTAAAGTTCTTACATCACTATCACTACAAGTAAAATCTAACTGAGCAATCTGCTTCACTATTGCTCCGTCCAAATAGGCAGACCTTTGATTTAAATAATCTACGTAAGCATCTATTTTCGACGCTTTTACCGAGTTGACGTAAAAGTTGGTTATCGAATGAAAGGCCACTACAAATATGGCGATGGGAACTAAGCCGAGTAAAATGGCATACTTTGTATTCTTTGTTATCAAAGTTCGTCCTGCTAATCTGTCAAGCAACCTAAGTGGGATATGAATACTATCTCATTTTTATAGTCCAAAAAGTGAGGAATGACGCTCAATAAAATTATAGACTCAAGTGGCTTTCAGATGTCGGGATTTAGAATGTGAGCACCAAACCACATTCGAGGAGAACAAAGTAGCGACTAAGTGAAAAGTAAGAACGAGCCCAACTGTTAAGTCATCCGTAATAAAAGTGACAACTTGGATCTTGAGCAATACTTTTTAGATAGGCAGCAGATACGCTAAAAAACAAAAAGGAAACGATTGATGCCAACCGCTTCCTTTATTTGTTATTGCTATTTAAAAGTGCGTGAATTACGCCACTTCAAGAATCACTTTTTCCAACTTATCTAGGCCTTCATTTAGCACGTCAGATTCGATGGTCAGTGGAGGTAACAGACGAATCACGTTCGCTTTTACCCCACAAGAAAGCAGGATAAGACCATTTTCTTGCGCTTTAGAAATCACCGATTTGGTCATCTCTTGTAGCGGCTTACCTGATTCTGGGTCAGTAAATTCAATCGCCATCATCGCACCCGTAGTACGGATTTCACCAATAGCAGGCACAGATTGTTGCAGTTTGGTCATACGTGCATTGACCACTTCACCGATGCCCATCGCTTTAGCACACAAATCTTCTTCTTCGATGATTTTCAGCACTTCAAGACCAGCAACACAACCGAGTGGCGAGCCTGCATAAGTACCACCTAAACCACCAGGCAGTGCGGAGTCCATTACATCCGCTTTACCAACAACAGCTGAGATTGGGAAACCACCAGCAATGCCTTTCGCCATTGTCATTAGATCGGGTTCAATGCCTAGGTACTCCGTCGCAAACATTTTACCGGTACGGGCAAAACCCGTTTGGATCTCATCCGCAATCAGCATGATACCGTGCTTGTCACACAGTTGACGCAAGCCTTGTGCAAACGCTTCAGGTGCTTTGTAGAAGCCGCCCTCACCTTGTACTGGCTCGAAGATGATCGCCGCAACACGTGATGGTTCAATATCACAAGCAAATAGATCGTCGATCGCTTGTAAACTTTGCTCAACGCTGATGCCGTGAAACGCATTTGGGTACGGCGCGTGGTAGATTTCGTTCGGGAAAGGACCAAAGCCCGCTTTGTACGGCGCAACTTTACCAGTTAACCCCATAGTCATGTTTGTGCGACCATGAAAGCCGCCTTTAAACGCTATCACGCCGCTACGGCCTGTATGAGCGCGTGCCACTTTTACGGCATTTTCGACCGCCTCGGCGCCAGTAGTAAGAAAGATCGCTTTCTTCTTAGTCTCACCTGGTGCAAGTTCTGTCAGCTTTTCAGCCAGCTCAACGAATGACGCGTACGGCGTAACCATCGCGCAGGTGTGCGAAAAGTTATCCAACTGAGCTTTTACCGCTTCGCTAATGCGCTTGTGAGAATGCCCGGTGTTAGTCACCGCGATACCCGCTGCAAAGTCGATGTATTTGTTGCCTTCGATATCCCATACGTAAGCGTTTTCTGCTTTCTCGACGTAAAGTGGGTACAGTGCGCCCATGCCTTGAGCGATAACTTGGCTTCTTCTTTCGTGTAGTTGTTGGTTTGTCATTGTTTTGTCCTTAATTAGTTGCCGCCAAAGCAGAGATATTTCACGTCCATGTATTCATCGATACCTTGTTTTGCTCCTTCGCGTCCGATGCCGGACTGCTTAACACCGCCGAAAGGAGCGACTTCAGTAGAAATCATGCCTTCGTTAATGCCAACCATGCCGTATTCGAGCGCTTCTGCGATTTTCCAAACACGGTGGATGTTTTGGCTGTAGAAGTACGACGCAAGACCGTAAATGGTGTCGTTCGCCATTTCGATCAGCTGTGCGTCGCTGTCAAAACGAATCACTGGCGCAACAGGGCCAAAGATTTCCTCGGAAACAATCTTCATGTCGTGAGTAACGTCTTTGAGAACCACTGGCTGCATAAATAGACCATTGAGCTTTTTAAGTTCTGAAACCGGCTTCGCGCCTTGCTCGATAGCACCATCAATAAGCGTCTGAATGCCTTGCTTCGCTGACTCGCTGATCACTGGACCAATGTTGACCCCCTCTTCCAATCCGTTACCAACTTTGAGCTGCTGAACCGCAGCGTCAAACTTAGCAACGAATTCGTCATACACTTTGCTGTGTACATAGAAACGGTTCGCACAAACACACGTTTGGCCTGCGTTACGGAACTTCGACGCCATCGCACCCGCCACGGCAGCATCAATGTCGGCATCATCGAATACGATAAACGGCGCGTTGCCACCGAGCTCCATTGAGGTACGTTTAATGTCCGCCGCGCTTTGCTGCATCAGCACACTACCAACTTGGGTAGAGCCAGTGAAAGACAACTTGCGAATCAACGGATGCGAAGTGAAGATAGCACCGACCTGACGGGAGTTTTCCCCCAATACCACTTGCAGCACATCGCGTGGGATACCCGCTTGATAGGCAAGCTCTGCGACCGCAAACGCAGACAGCGGCGTAGATTCAGATGGCTTCACCACAAAGCTACAGCCTGCCGCTAAAGCTGGCCCTGCTTTGCGCGTGATCATCGCAATTGGGAAGTTCCAAGGTGTAATCGCACAGGCAACACCAATTGGCTGTTTGATGGTCACCAAACGCTTGTCCGCACTTGGGGCAGGAATCGTCTCACCGTAGGTACGTTTCGCTTCTTCAGCAAACCATTCGATAAAGCTCGCGCCGTAAAGCACTTCACCTTGAGCTTCAGCCAGCGGCTTACCTTGCTCTAACGTCATTAAGCGGCCAAGGTCGGCTTTGTTTTCTAACAGGAGTTGGAACCAACGATTGAGCATGCCAGCACGCATTTTTGCTGGCAGTGCCGCCCATTCTTTCTGCGCCACACTGGCGCGTTCAATGCCATTTAAAATGTCGTTTTCGGTTGAGACTGGTGCGTACCCGAGGAGTTCTCCGGTCGCCGGATTAGTCACTGCAATGCCCTGTTGTGGGTTCGCTACCATAAACGAAACAAGGGTTTGGTTTTGTATCTGTTGCATGGTCATTCCTTTTGACAACTCATCATCGCCGCTAAGCTAGCGGCGAGTTTATGTTTAAGCAGGGATCTGCTGCGTAATGCAGTGAATGTTCCCTCCGCCAAGTAAAACCTCTCTCGACGGTATCGCGATGATTTGGTATTCCGGCATCGCGTTTTGCAAAATATCGATCGCCATAGCGTCGGTCTCTTCGTCCAGCATCGGCAAGAACACATGCTCGTTGACGATAAGAAAGTTCGCATAAGAGGCACTTAGGCGTTCGCCAGCTTGTCGACTCATTCCTGAACTGGCGTCGATACCATTGGCTTCGCGCTCGCTGTAATGCAACGGACCAGGTAATGGCAAACGGACAATTTCAATATCGCGTCCTTTCGCATCGTGCTGAGATTTCAGTACTTGTTCCGCTTGACGAGATAACGCGTATTGCGGATCGCTTGGGTCATCGGTCCAACTTAGTACCACTTTACCCGGTGCGATAACGTGCATCAGGTTGTCGATATGGCCGTCTGTTTCGTCATTGAATAAACCATTTGGCAACCAAATGACTTTTTCGATACCGAGATACGCCTTTAACTGCTCTTCAATTTGCGCTTTGCTCAACTGTGGATTTCGCCCCGGACTAAGTAAGCACTCTTCTGTGGTGTAAAGGGTGCTTTCACCATCGGTGTGAATCGCCCCACCTTCAAGTACAAACGGTGCGCGGTAATGATCAATACCGATGATGTCGCACACCGAACCAGCGACAAGATCGTCCTGCTGCCAGTTGTCGTAAAGGCCGTTGTATTCGCCGCCCCACGCGTTGAATTGCCAACTAATCCCACGGCGCTCGCCCGCTTGGTTAACAAGCACGGTCGGCCCGATGTCTCGCATCCACGCATCGTTAAATGGGATTTCCACCAAACGTACATCTGAGTGAAGCATTTGACGCGCTCGGTCAAAGTTGTGCGAGCACACCGCCACACACACTTTGGTCACTTCCGCGATTAAGTTCGCGATTCTGGCGAAGGTTTCTTGCGCGGGTAATGCGTCATCACGCCAATTGTCTTTCCTTTCTGGCCACGCTAGCCAAACTTCACTAACCGGCTGAAACTCAGCCGGAAAATAGAAGCCATCCTGCGCTGGTGTTGTCGATAACTTCATTTTAACGCCTCTTTAAACGGCTAGTTTGCCAACGCTGGTGTAAAGGTCTGGACGACGGTCGCGGAACAAGCCCCACGCGTGACGCGCTTTCGCTGTCGTAGCTAGGTCGATTTCTGCGTAAATGATGGTTTCACCTTGACGCGGTGCTTCGGCAATTTTTGCACCAGTGTGGTCAGTGATAAAAGAAGAGCCGTAGAACGTCGTCTCGATACCATCATCGACTTCAGTGCCCACTCGGTTTGACGCAATCACTGGAACGAGGTTTGCTGCCGAGTGACCTTGCATTGTACGTTGCCAGTGGTCACGTGAATCCAGTGTCGGATCTTGAGGCTCAGAACCGATTGCAGTTGGGTAAAGAATCGCTTCCGCGCCGTGCAGAGCCAAGCTGCGTGCAAGCTCTGGAAACCATTGGTCCCAGCAAATGCCAGCACCGAACTTACCGAACTTGGTTTGCCACACTTTGAAACCGGTATCGCCAGGGCTAAAGTAGTACTTCTCGCTGTAGCCCGGGCCGTCAGGAATGTGTGACTTGCGGTAGTTATCTAGTACCGTACCATCGGCATCAATCATCACTAGCGAGTTAAAAAACGTATTGCCCGCTTTTTCAAAGTAGCTGACAGGAATCACCACGCCGAGCTCTTTAGCCAACGCACTCATCTCTTTAATAAGACGACAATTCTCCGTTTCTTCTGCAAGCTCGAAATACTTCGCTTCTTGTTTTTTGCAGAAGTAAGGTGCAGCGAACAGCTCTTGCGGAAGAATCACGTTCGCACCGTTTTGTGCTGCTTCACGAATCGCCTTTTTTGCTTTGGCTAAGTTATCTTCCAGATCCCAGCTTTTCGTCAGTTGAAGGGCTGCAAATTTCACTACTTTGCTCATTTGATATTCCTTATCTCTTAAATCGCCAGTTTGTCACGTAGGTTGTAGTAAGCCGCGCCCATTGCCGTAAACGGAATTTGGAAGTGGCGGCCCCCCGGGAAGGAGTAATGTTTCAGTGCAGCAAACGCGTCAAAGCGTTCTGCGTGTCCGGTCAGAGCTTCGGCCAGCAACTTACCTGCTAGGTGAGTACACGTTACACCGTGACCGCTGTAGCCTTGTAGGTAGTAAATGTTGTCTGCAAACGAGCCAAATTGCGGCATGCGTGAGTAAGTCAGCAAGAAGTTACCTGTCCAGGTGTAATCAATCTTGATGCCTTTCAATTGTGGGAAGACTTTTTCCATCTTCGGACGGATCAGTGCTTCGATGTTTTCTGGGTCACGTGCTCCGTAAACCACACCACCTCCGAACAACAAACGCTTGTCGGCGGTTAAGCGGAAGTAGTCAAGCAAGTAATTACAGTCCTCAACGCAGTAGTCACTGGTCAGCACTTGTTTTAGCTGCTCATCACTCAAAGGCTGAGTCGCCACCACTTGTGTGCCACACGGAATCGCTTTGTTGCTGATGTTTGGTGCCAAACCACCAAGGTAGGCGTTACCTGCCAGTACCACGTACTTGCTCTTCACGCTGCCTTTCGCCGTTTTCACTACTGGGTTAATACCTTTATCAATCGACACGACCGCCGACTGCTCAAAGATTTGACCACCTAGAGACGTAAACGCAGCAGCTTCACCCAATGCCAGTTTAAGCGGGTGAATGTGACCACCGCGCATATCCAGTAAGCCGCCAGTGTATACTTTAGTGCCTACCGCTTGTTCTACCTCTCCTGCGTCAAGCAGAGTCAGTTGGTCGTTGCCGTAACGCTCCCAGTTCTTCTTATGTTCTTCTAGCCCTTTGAGTTGTTTACTGTTCAGTGCCGTGAACAAGCCGCCTTGCTTGTAATCACAGTTGATGTCGTATTTGTCGATCAGGCCACGGATGATATCGCCGCCTTCAAAAATCATATCGCACAGAGCTTTGGCTTGGTTTTGGTCGTAACGGCTTTCAATCACGTCAACATCTCGGCTGTAGCTGTTAACGATTTGGCCACCGTTACGACCAGTTGCTCCAAAGCCCACTTTTGCGCTTTCTAGCACAACGACTTTAAAACCTTTTTCTGCAAGGTGTAGTGCAGAAGAAAGACCAGAAAATCCCGCACCGACTACACACACATCGCACTCGATGTCGTTTTGCAACTGTGGGTATTCCGGCATGTTTGGCACAGAGTGCGCGTAGAACGAATCCGTATGCTTGTTCATAGAACTATTCCTTTATTTATCGTAATCGTCAGCAGGCTTAAGGATGGAGGCGAATCCAAGTGGTTTTGGTTTCGGTGAATTTTTCAATCGCGTGGAGAGACTTGTCTCGACCATTTCCGCTCATTTTGAATCCGCCAAATGGGACCGTCATATCACCTTCGTTGTAGTTGTTGACCCAAACCGAGCCGGCTTGCAGTCGTTTTGCTACGCGATGAACGCGGTTGATATTGCTGCTCCAAAGTGCAGCACCTAAGCCGTACTTCGAATCGTTAGCGATCTCAATTGCTTGCGCTTCGTCTTTGAATGGAATGACACACAGCACCGGACCAAAAATTTCCTCCTGAGCGACACGCATCTTGTTGTCGACGTTGTCTAAAATGGTTGGGGAAACAAATGCGCCCTGCCCATCGACATCGCCGCCACAACGTACGTTTGCACCTTCTGATTCACCTAACGAGATGTATTCCAATACTTTTGATTTATGATCTTGGTCGATGAGCGCACCCATTGATGAACTTGGGTCCATTGGGTCTTTTGGCGTGAACGCTTTCGACGCTTGAATAACTTTTTCTATAAACTGCTCTTTGATGCTTTCGTGAACAAGCAGGCGGGTTGCCGCGACGCACACCTCACCTTGGTTGTAAAAACACCCTGCAGCGGTGTCTGCTGCTGCGCGGTCTAAATCATCACAATCTTCAAACACGATGTTCGCGTTCTTGCCGCCCGCTTCTGCAAACACACGCTTTAGGTTGCTCTCACCCGATCTGACCATCAGTTGACCTGCAATGCGCGTCGAGCCTGTGAAGGCGATGCAGTCTACGTCTTGGTGTTTCGCCAGCGCGTCGCCAGCTTCATGACCAAAACCCGTAACGACTTGGAAAACGCCTGTTGGCAAGCCCGCTCGAGAAGCAAGTTGACCTAGGAATATCGCGGTGAGAGAAGATTTTTCTGACGGTTTTAGAATCACGCTGTTACCAGCGGCTAAAGCAGGGCCAAGCTTCCAGCACGCAAGCCAAAGGGGGAAGTTCCACGGCACAACCGCAGCGACCACGCCAATTGGCTGATGGGAAATAAAGGCATGTACATCTTTTTCGGTTGGGGCAACTTCGCCGTACACTTTGTCGATTGCTTCTGCGTACCAGCGTAATGCACTCGCCGCGCCAGGAATATCGGTAGAGAAGCTGTGAGAGATAGGCTTACCGGTATCAAGCGTTTCTAGCAGAGCCAATTCTTCTTGGTTTTGATCAATCAAGTCAGCAAACTGTTTAAGCACTGCTTTGCGATGAGCTGGGCTGCTCTCGCTCCACTGACCGGATTGAAATGCTTGGCGAGCGTATGAAACCACGAGATCAACATCTTCATTTTGGCAACGGGCGATTTCGGTGAATATCTCATCTGTTGCTGGGTTAACTACCGGGATGGTTTGCCCTGTTAAAGCGGCACTGTATTCACCGTTAATGTACGCCCTGTTTTCGATGTTTAGATTGTTTTTTAGTTCAATCCATTGCTCTTGGGTTTTCATACGCTCTCCTTGTGATCACACAAGGCAAGCCCCCACTAAAATGTGGTTGGCGTATGCGCACTTATCATTCGACAAGCCTTGTCTGTGTGATTTGTAAATCGATGGGGCTTCGTCGTATCAATAATGTACGACTCGCCCGCTGTTATGACATGAGATTGCCCTTTATATTCCAGAGTGATTTCACCCTCTAATACGGTGCCAATCTCTTCGCCTTCGTGTTTGATTTCTGCCGCACCAGTGGTTCCATAAGGTGCGTATTCCTCGATCAAGAATCCGATGACTTGATCTTTGTCGCCATTCGTTACCAGTTTCATGGACACCGTCTCGCTCCCGATTTCCACAAGATCTGACGGCTTGATGACTACTTTCACTTCCTCGTTCGAAGGTTGTTCAAAAGTGAAAAACTCTGATAACGATAAAGAAAATACATTAACGATTTTTTGTAGTGAGCTGACCGACGGGCTCACTTTTCCATTTTCAATGGATGAGATTGCACTGTGGGTAATACCAGCGCGCTCGGCTAGTTCCCTTTGTGACAATCCATGTTTTTTTCGTAACTGAACAATATTTTTACCAATCTCTTGATTGTCCATTCATACAGCTCCAAACGTTTAACGAGAGGTAGCCATCATAAATTCATTGAACAAAATTTGAGAGAAATGATTGGTTTTTGCTTCCCATTCTGGGTGCCACTGCACGCCAACGAAAAATTTTTGATTAGGAAGACTAAATGCTTCTACCAAGCCATCCGGGGCTTTAGCTTCTACTTGTAATAGAGGAGCAAGCTGATCGACGCCTTGGTTGTGTAGTGTGTTCACTTCAAAGAAGGTGGTGTTTTCCCAATGATTTTGCACCAGCCATTGTTCAAATAAGCTCTGTTTTTGAACTAGCACAGCGTGTGCTGGCGCGTATTTTTGTTCGAAATCTTCAACAGGCGCTTCACGATGGTCATTGAAGCCGGAGTCATGAACGGCTGGGTTTAACGAGCCACCAAGTGCGACATTCATCTCTTGAAAGCCGCGGCAAATACCAAGGCACGGAATGTTTTGGTCAACCGCATGACGAATTAACGTGAATGAGAGCTCATCACGAGCTTCATCTTTGTAGCTCTCTTCGTGCGTTGCATTGTATCGATGTGGCGCAACGTTAGAGTGGCTGCCAGGAAAAAGAAAACCATCACATATGTCTAGGATGGTGGTTACGTCATCGCCCGACATGTCGGGAGCCAACATAATCGGTAGTCCTCCAAAATCCTTTATGGCGCGAAGGTAAAAGTCGTTGACCGCTTGTATCTGATAGCCACCCAACTCTTTAGCGCAGCTAACCACACCAATGATGGGTTTGTGTGTATCTGCCATGATATGTCCGTGTTCAATTTATTTAACACAAACCCTACAAACCATGTACAAAATTATCAACACAGATGACCATTATTATCGTCACAACGTGATCTGACGCACTTTTTAGGCTTCAAAACTGAATATTTATGCTCATTATATTGAACAAAACAAAACCAACTGTTACAAAATAGTTAACAGAAAGACATAAAAACCA
>NZ_JAWOTK010000006.1:61493-207311 GCF_033338855.1 Vibrio sp. Vb0937
TGAATATTTATGCTCATTATATTGAACAAAACAAAACCAACTGTTACAAAATAGTTAACAGAAAGACATAAAAACCAGCCGTTAAACATCAAAAGCACAGTGTAAGTGCATGTTTAAATTAAAAATAACCTGAAAAACAAACAACTCGTTCAGAGTGCTGTAATTTATTTGTTAATTTGGTTATTTCTAATTTCTACTCGTCAGGCTATTTGGAGAAGAAAATGGAATCGTATCTACAGGAAGTACAAAATTTTAAACAAAAATGGCCCGATATTGAATTTATCGATCTCATCTTTACCGATATAAATGCCACCCCAAGAGGAAAACGCATCCCGATAGATGCTCTAGAAAAACTGAATAAAGGTGTTGCCCTCCCCCTTTCGACCATCACCCTAGATACCAAAGGTAACGTCGTTGAAACGGCCGGGTTGGGAGAAGATCTCGGAGAACCAGATAATCTCTGCTATCCAATCAGCGGCACCTTAATGCCGACGGCAAAAGAACAAGTTGGTCAGCTACTGCTTAGTATGATGGATGAAACCGGGCAGCACCCTAACCCACTGTTCATCCGAAACATTCTCGCTTCTATATTGCAAACACTGCATGCTAAAGACCAATATCCTTGTGTCGCGCTCGAGCTGGAGTTCTATTTAATAGACAAAACCCGCGGCGAAAATGGCGAACCATTAACGGCAATTAACCCCACGAAAAAAACTCGAGAAAAAGATACCGAGGTTTACGACCTTGATGGACTAGATGACTACGCTGATTTCTTGGCCGACCTTAATCGAATTGCATTAGAACAAGGTTTAAACACTTCCGGAGCCCTATCTGAATCGGCACCAGGGCAGTTCGAAATCAACTTCAACCATTCTAAAGATGTACTTCGAGCATGTGATGAAATCATCATCGCAAAACGCTTGATTCGCCAGGTCGCTCATCAGCACGGATTTGACGCCACATTTATGGCGAAACCTTTTAGTGAGCAAGCGGGTAATGGCATGCACATTCATCTCAGCTTGGTTGATACAGATGGTAACAACCACTTTAGCCAATCAGACGGTCAAGCGAGCGCCTTCTTCTATCAAACCATGGCAGCGATGCTGTCACAAACATCCGATGCCATGGCCCTAATCTGCCCTAACGTTAACTCTTACCGTCGCTTTGTTCCTGGCGCTTACGTCCCAACCAAAGCCGATTGGGGAGAAAACCACCGCGGTGTTGCGTTGCGTGTGCCTATCAGCGATAGCAAAAATCGCCGTATAGAGCATCGTATAGCAGGCGCTGACGTTAACCCATACATTCTCGCTGCAGTAGTACTTTCCGCAGTATTAGCGAGTGAAAGCTACACCAAAGATCAATGTCCACCGACTCTCAGTGATGATGCAATTGAGTTACCTCTGCGTATGTCAGAAGCTCTAGAGCGACTGGAGCACAGTGAGCTGGCTCAATACATCTCAAGAGACTTTATCGATTTGTATCTAGCTTGCAAACAGAGTGAACTCGCAGAATTTGAGCGAGCGATTACTCCATTGGAAATCGACTGGATGTTGCACTCGGCATAAACAAAGGAAATGAACTTTATGACTACGCAGACCAAGGCGCTGGATGCGCCTCTTAAAATCAACTCTCAACACATTATTGTTTCTTTAATCTCGGTTGCGACGTTTATCTTTTTTACCACAATCGGTTTGAACCATGAGGAAGGCGAAGCCTACGGATGGATGAGTCTTTTACCAACGGCGTTGGTATTGGTCTTTGCGCTGACAACACACCGAACTGTGGAAGCTCTCTTTAGCGGCGCTATTGCCGGTGTTCTTCTGCTTAACCCAACTGAAGCGGTGGAACAGATTGTTGATATTTCCATGAGTGTAATGATGGATGAAACTATTGCCTGGATCATCCTCGTTTGTGGTTTGATGGGCGGCCTAATTGCTATTTTGGAGAAAGGCGGCAGTATCTTAAGCTTCTCCGACATGCTGGTCACGAAAGTAAAAAGCCGTAAGCAATCGATGCTGATGACCTTTGCTTTAGGTATTCTGATCTTTATCGACGATTATCTGAATGCGATTGCAATTTCTTCCTCAATGAAAAAAGTTACGGACGGCTACCAAATCTCGCGTGAAAAGCTCTCATATCTTGTGGATTCAACCGCCGCGCCTATCTGTATCCTCGTACCGATTTCCACTTGGGCAATTTTCTTCAGTTCGTTGCTAGAAGCAAACGGAGTAGCAGAAGCGGGAGATGGTATCAAAGCATACATTGAAGCTATTCCATACATGGCTTACGGCTGGGTAACGCTGGTGATTGTTTTGCTGGTTGCAATGGAAAAGATCCCAGATCTAGGTGCGATGAAAAAGGCAGAAAAGCGTGCGAAGAATGGTCAAGTTCGTCCAGACGGTGCAACAGATGTCGACTTTGGTCCCGATGTATCTGCACATACCAACCCAACCATGGGCCTTGTCAACTTCTTGTTACCAATGATCGTCCTTGTTGCCGCAAGTTGGTATTTTGGTATCGATCTACTTGCTGGTGTTTTCGTCGCGTTAATCTTTACTATTAGCTTTTACGGCGCACAAAAACTGATCTCGATGAACGACATGTTCGAAGCTGTTTATGATGGCATTAAAGTTATGCTACTGCCGCTTGCGACCGTTATTGGTGGTTTCATGTTGAAATCGGTCAACGACTCATTGGGCGTCACGCAGTATGTCATTGAGACCGTCAGCCCTTACCTGTCAGCGTCTTACTTCCCGGCGATTATCTTTATGATTACGGGCGCGTTGGTATTTGCAACGGCATCGTCTTGGGGAACGTTTGCAGTAGCGATGCCAATTGTTCTACCTTTGGGCGAACAGCTTGGTGTGCCTCTACACTTAACCGTTGCAGCGCTGCTTTCAGCATCAGCGGCAGGGAGCCACTCTTGTTTCTTTAGTGACTCAACCGTGTTATCTGCACAAGGTTCGGGCTGTACAGCAATGCAACACGCAACCACACAGTTTCCTTATGCGTTGATTGGTATTGTTGCAACCGCGATTTTCTTCTTCATCATCGGTTAGCCCCTTTATCTAATTGCAAAACCCTGCTCAAAAATAGCGGGGTTTTGTTCTATCAAGTCAAATGATCCTCTTAAAACTACTTTACGCCCGTTCAGTATAAAAATACTCAAAGATATACAGCTGCACTCAATAAGGGTTTGGTAAACCTAATATTTTTGGTTTACGCTTAGCGAAGCGTTTATTGTGCAACAAGGCAGCTTTTGAGTAACTTAAATGCCGCCTTAATACAGTGTTAACGGTTGGAGAGACATGAAAAAGTTAGCCCATGAGATATGGATATTTGACGGAGATCCCGTCCAATTCTTAGGACTCCCATACACCACTCGTATGACTATTGTTAGGCTTTCTGATGGTGGCCTTTGGGTTCATAGTCCAATTCAGTTATCAAATTCGATTAAAGAGCAAATCAACAATCTAGGCCAAGTGAAATACTTAATCGCTCCTAATCATTTACACCACTTGTTCTTATCTGAATGGGTATTTGCCTATCCTAGCGCAGAAATTTATGGCACAGATGAAGTCATTAAGAAGTGCCGTGATATACACTTTCACGCTTCACTTAACCAAGGCGGTAATGCTTGGAACTCTGAGATTGAACAAGAACTATTTTCTGGCTCTCCATTAATGGAAGAGTGTGTGTTTTATCATCGACTTTCAAAGACCTTAATTGTTACTGACCTCATCGAGAATTTTTCTGGCCAGGACTTTAACTACTGGCAGCGGTTTGTGGCTAAAGGGGCCGGTATTCTTGCTCCGAATGGAAAAATGCCTTTGGATTGGCGCCTAAGTTTTATGTTTAGCAAACAAGAGGCTCGAAAACACTTAAATAAATTGCTGTCTTGGAAACCTAATATATTGGTTATGGCTCACGGTGAAATCGTCCTTGATAATGCAGACGAGTTCTTACAGCGCTCTTTTAAGTGGCTAGTATGAGACAACATTGAAAACTCACACAACAGAATAGACAAGAAGCTATTTTAAAACATTAGGCCCTTTTAGCTTAGTCTTAGGGACGAATTTACAGCACTACACGTTATGTTTAACGATAAGCTCCCCTATTCCTCTTAATTGAGCATTATGCAGCAATTTAAAATTCCGTTAGAATTGCACTTCAACAACTTCAATGCGAAGAATTCTGGACATTGATACGGACATAAGTTCAAGAGTTAACATAACGCAATAGCAATCTCTTACTAATTATTTTGCATCGAGACATTGGCATACTCCCGAAACAAACCCTTCTACTCTAAAGGTTTTGTTAATAACAGTTGCCATGCTTGTTAGTTATTCTCGTTGAACTCAGTATCTTGAAGTTGTTTGAATATATAAATTTAAAAAAAAGAGACATAAGATGCACAAAAAACTCATCATTCTAAGCTTGCCTATTCTATTAGCTGCATGTGCGGCACCAAAGTATACGGTAGAAACAATCTCGAAAGAAAATCAGAGCAAGGAAATCACCATCGTAAAAGACAACGCCACGCGAGATGTTTTCTTAGATTCGATGCAAGACTGGTGTTTGGATACCGCCCATAAATGCACAGTCGTAAGCGACGGCACGCCTCCTGTTAGCTCTGAGCTAACACTTACTTACGTATCACGCTGGAGCTGGGATTTTAGAACATTTATCGCTGATGCTCAGATCAAAGCCTACAAAAACAACGAAAAAGTAGGACAAGTTGAATTTAAAGCACCAAACAGCGCGAATCCAGATAAATGGGGTAAAGACAACAAACGAATCATTTCGATGATGGATTTGTTATTCGGTAAACAAACCGTGAGTGAGGCTCAATCCAAGATTAAGCTGGGCGAAATGTAATGAGCCGAGCAATTGCCCATTTAACAAGCATCATATATTTGTAGATAAAGATAGGAATGTTTAAGTGACTGAAGTCAAAACCATTGGGCTTTTCTTTATAACCGCCATTGCAGAAATATTAGGCTGCTACTTACCTTATCTCTGGTTAAAGGAAGATAAGTCAGTTTGGCTTTTGGTACCGGCAGCGCTATGCCTTGCCATGTTTGCTTGGCTTCTATCTTTACATCCTACCGCTACTGGCAGAGTTTATGCTGCTTACGGTGGTGTCTATATTTTTGTCGCAATTCTATGGTTGTGGTGTATCGACGGCGTTCGACCAACGCTCTGGGACATAGTGGGGGTTTCTGTCGCTATGCTTGGCATGTCAATCATCATGTTTTCACCCAGAGCATCCTAAACGTAACCGAGGGAAACCCTTACGCTTAGTATTGTGGCTATGTGCTAGATTTATTGATTAATAACATTATGACGTAATTGCTACATAGCCAAAGTACGCTTGGGCTTCCTCCCAAAACAGCGCTATTTATAGGAGATACCAATGAACCATGCAGTGAAGGCAAGATTTGATGAGTATCCAAAACATGTGCGTATTCGGATAGAAGAGCTACGAAATACCGTCTTAACTATCGCTTCTGAATTAAAACTGGGGAAGTTGAAGAATCTCTAAAATGGGGAGAGCCAAGCTACAGTGTGAAAACAGGTAGCCCGGTAAGGATGGATTGGAAACAGAAAACGCCTAGTCGTTATTATCTGTTCTTTAATTGCCAAACTAAGCTCGTCGACACATTCCGCGAACTGTATAGTGACTCACTTGAGTTTCAGGGTAATCGAGCAATAATTCTATCTTTATCAGCTCCTTTGCCAGAAGCTTCAATCAAGAGCTGTTTAGAATTAGCATTAACCTATCAAAAGCGAAAGAACTTACCTCTTTTAGGTATGTAAGATCGCTTAATAAAACTATTTACGGCCGATTAACTATATTCAACTACTCTACCTTTGTATCCTTTTTAATGCTTACGCAGTAAAGTTTTAGATTAAGTGGTCGCGTTAATAGCGCCGTAACCAAACTAGTAATATCGAAATAAAGAAGAGTTTATGAAATCAAAAATCTTGTTCTTACTTATGCTTGGAGCTCATTTCAATGCTTTTTCAGCGACGAACTATCAAGTAAATGTGGTAGTAACAGAGCCTCAATCAACATTCATTTTTCCGACTTTTGAAATATCCTCTAAAGGAAAAAGCAAAACCAGTTTTGTCGACGGCTGCACGTACTTAGGAACCCTTTCAGAACCGAGCAAAAATAGCATACAGCTTGAAGCTACCATGTCATGCAACCGAGATGGCGCTACGTCAAGGATGGAAATGCCGGTATTTGTACTCAACTCCGAGGGTCAAAGCGCGAGTTATGATCTTGTAGAAAACGGGGTCGTGATGTGGAAATATTCTGTAGAAGTTAAGCCGTCACTTAAAAAGTGATATATCAGAAATACTAAAGTAACAATCAGCACTATTAACCGCCGTTTAAGTGTAATAGGTATATTCTTTACGACTTAATGACGTTACTTGTTGCCGCAAGTCTCCAACTCATGTACAAAACAGCCCTAATTTTAATAGGAGATAAGTGGCATGAATTTAATTGTACGTCAGGTAACTTTAGGTGATGCTGAAGGCATTACAAACGTCCTCAACCCCATCATTATTGAAGGTTTATACACTGTATTAGATACGCCTTTCACACCTGAAGAAGAAAAAGAGTTCATTACTCATTTCCCAGAACGGGGCGTGTTTACAGTCGCTTTATCCGAAAATAGCTCACAAGTCATAGGTTTCCAAAATATCGAGCCATTTGCACAATATACAAAAGCTTTTGACCATGTTGGCATAATTGGTACGTTTGTTAGTGACGGTGCTCGTGGCCAAGGTGTGTCTAAACAGCTTTTCAAATCGACATTCGAAGTAGCCAAACAAAAGGGTTACGAAAAACTATTTGCGTACGTTCGCGGCGATAATGAGCGAGCGTTATCAGCCTATCTCAAACAAGGCTTCGAAATCGTAGGGACCGCGAAGAAGCATGCAAAAGTTCGTGGGAAATACGTAGACGAAGTCCTCATTGAGAAGTTTTTGTAGGTGTTAAGTCGCTAAACACTAAGCACGCATATAAGAACATTTGAACCAAGACTCAATTTCCGTCGTAGAAATCTCTTTTCTAAAATAGGTTATTTGAAATGAAACTGACCTCGGAAACTGAGTCAAGAATAATAGAAATGGCATGGGAAGACCGCACCCCATTTGAGGCTATCGAATTTCAATTTGGTTTGAATGAATCCGACGTGATTCAGTTTATGCGTAGCCGGCTCAAATCAAGTAGCTTTAAATTGTGGCGTAAAAGGGTTTCGGGGCGCAATACAAAACACAACAAGCTACGAAACTCAGACATCATTAGAGGTTATTGCCCAACTCAATATAAGCCGCGATAGCGAACTGCACTGGCATAAATTTTTATTACGAATCGCAACATTTATCGCCCTACCTTTGAACCAACTTCATGATTGGAGGGGAATAGTCACCACTTAATTCAACCTAGGTGTTTCAGGGCGATAATAAATTCAATGGGAGTCATCTTAACGTCCTCAGTCGCCATCAAACTAATGATTCCACAGAAAAGATTGATACAAAACGCCCACTAAAAGTAACTCAGATTAAGGCGTCATTTAATCCGTGTATCAATCTCTTTTACCTTCTGTTTAGGCACTAGAATCACTAACCTTCTATTTTATCTTTGAAGGCACAGATAAAAAGCTGCATGATTAAAAAGGAAAAATAGCGGATAACGGTTTAACAAGCACTCGGAGCTTGGAGGCAATTTTGAACAAATTACTTATGATGTTTGCGTTGGTTTCTTTACCTTGCTTGGCTTCTGATGATGTTGAAGATCCCTGCAAAGTAAAAGGCGGGGGCGTTATGGCTGGTTATCAGTGTGTAGAAAAGAAGATGGAATCTGCAGATAAAGAGCTTAACGAAAGTTACAAGGAAGCAATCGCTAGAATAGGTGAGGAAGAAAAAGCACTAAGGAAAACATGGTCTCAGACCGAACTGGTAGAGCCATTTCGAAAGGCCCAAAGAGCTTGGCTAAAATACAGAGACGCCGAATGTGAATTTACGGGCCTGTCTTCCACACCCTCACCCTGGCAAGGTGTCCAGATTGAAGAGTGTAAGTTAAGAATGACGTTAGAACGCGTCGAGTACTTCAATGGAGTATACGTAGGCTAAACGGATTACATCTAACAAAGCACTTCAATAAGATTCGCAACTCTTGGCAATTTCAGTTTAAATGTACTCAGTGTTTAAGATGCAAACGTTCAGGTTGAGTGGTCGCTCCGCTTACTACTTAACCCTGCGTTGTGCGTAAAGCTAATATGGGTGTGAAATAATTATGGAAAAAGACGATTTAGTTGGGCTAGTAGTTAAGTATTTCGAGAAAATAGATGCCGGTGATCCTAGCTATCTGGATCTATTCTCAGAGGATGTTGATTTTTTCTTTCCTAAATTTGGGCAAGCGAAAGGAAAGAGTGCCTTAGTGGAGTTTGGCAATAGGATTGGTAGCTCGTTGATTAGTATCTGGCACGACATAGACGGCTTTCAAATAACGACTGCTGGAAACAAGGTCATTGTTGAAGGACAGGAAGGCGGCGTAATGAGTGATGGTACCTCTTGGCCGGACAACAAAGTTTCCACAGGGCGTTTTTGTAGTGTATTTGAGTTTGAAGGAAAAATGATAAGTCGTATGTTTGTGTACGTAGACCCTGACTTCCCGAGTCGAGATTTTGAGAGAATTTCCGTGCTGTCAGGCGAGAGCAACGTGCGACAAACTGTTCAAGCCTGAATACTACCGCTACCGCATAGCATCTTTGTTATGCGGTAGTATTCGTAGTTAAGGTGTGTTAAGGGCTTTGATATCGCTTTACTCACACCTTATCAGTGCGTTAGCTATATTCCCTTACTGATAGAAATGCTACTTTCTTCAATCGTCCTGTATTATGATAATGAAAAAGATTGCACTAATTTTAAAATTAAAATGAACCAAAAATTTTTTCTAAAACTACTCCCTGTCCCTTTTCTTCTAACCGGTTGCCAGTCTACGCAAAGCCAGCTTCAGCCTATACCTGAAAACGTATTATCAAACCTATCGACTCAATGGGCAGTGGTAGAGGCCTGTTTTCACTCCGATGCTTATAGCTTAGAGCAATCCGTAAACTATCGAGAGGCCATTAACTATTCTTTTTCTACTTGGCTAGTCGATCAGTCCGATATCGATCAGTCTGTAAATGAAGCTCGTGTAGCGTTATCAGAATATCAGTCTCAGAATGATGGTTTAGGAACAACATGTAAGGATTGGCACCTACCCTTAGAATCTGGGTTGCGAGAAGTTAACAATCACAAGAATCAAGTGGCGATAAACCAGCAGCGAGCACATGAAATACATAAAGCAAACGCTTCTAAACCTGTGACGTATTCAACACCAGCATCTATTTCGACTAGTAATGTTGTTCACTGTTACAAATTGGAAGACGTTAGCTTGAATAAGAACATTCAAACCTTTAATGGAATGATATGCCCTATAGGCTGGCTTAAATATGATGGCTATTAATGTATTTGATTAATACAGCACTTAAGAATGAACTCTAAGTTTAATTTTTAGTTCAAGATTGGGGTTCTTGTTTACAATGTTATGTTTCCAGTTGGATTACCGTATTCGAATAGATTGACGAAGTTAATCAATATATGTGTATTGATGCTTACTTTTTATCGAGTTATCTTTGTTCGATAGCCATTAAAACGAGTAAGGAAACAAAGTGACTGTGTTAACAAAAGGCATACACCACGTAGGTTTAACCGTATCTAACCTAGAAGCAAGCGCGAAGTTTTTCACTGAACAATTAGGTTGGAGTGAAGTAAAAAGAAATCCAGACTACCCGGCAATATTTGTGAGTGATGGGCATATCATGCTTACACTATGGGCGGCTAAGGCTGATGCCGCCACTCCATTTGACAGAAAAACGAATATTGGTTTGCATCACTTAGCTTTACTCGTAGAGACTGAGAAGCAACTCGATGAGTTGCGTGATCAATTTATGGCGTCGGGAATCGAAATTGAGTTTGGTCCCGAGCTTGTTAAAACAGGACCCGCAAAACATTTAATGTGTTACGACCCAAGTGGTATTAGGGTTGAGTTTTTCTGGGCAGGCTCATAAAACAAACATAACAAAGTTTTATAATAGGGATTTGGTACACATGGCATTGTTAGTTTGCACCGCCTTTGGTATTTAAGGTGCTTAGCAGAAGCTTGTGTATCGAATGCCCCTCCCCTCCTACTACACATTTTGCGACTTACGAGTAAGTCCAAAAGGATAAATGTTATGTATAAAATCGGCGTTGTTTTATTTGATGATTTCACGGATGTCGATTTCTTTCTTATGTATGACTTGCTGGGGCGCACAACCGACAGTTGGACAGTAAGTATACTTGGAACTAAATCTGAACATCATTCCCACCTCGGTATGAAAGTTAAAACAGACGGACACCTTTCTGAGGTGACGAATCAAGATGTCGTTCTTATTACAAGCGGCAAACGGGGTATTCCAGCCGCTTTAAAAGATGCTGAATTTATGTCAGCGTTGAATCTTGATCCAAATAGGCAGCTAATAGGTTCGATTTGTGCGGGATCATTCATCCTCCATGAACTCGGTTTACTAAAAGGCAAGCGATTAACAACAAACCCAGATGCAAAGGATGTTCTACAAAGTATGGGAGGAGATGTTCAGGATCTGCCTCTCGTGATAGACGGTAATGTAGCGACGGCCGGTGGCTGCCTTTCACTGATGTATCTAATTGGTTGGTTAACAGAGCGGCTATTTGACTCAAACAAACGAAAAGCTATACAAAATCAATTGATACCTGCTGGGCAATTAGAGCTGTTTGAAGAGCTTATTGCCACAACTATTCAATCAGCAGAGTTAGCAAGCTCGGATAACAAGGCGTTAAATAATCATTCATAACATGTGGTGTTTTACATTACGTTAGTTTTAGTGTTTAGGGTAAGTCACACATCAGTCTTGTGCGACTTACCCTTGAACATAACGCCACTTGGGGAAATTAACTTACAGGGAGTAAATCAATTGGTAAAAATGTACGGTTCTGAAGAGACAAGAGCGTTTTGCTGTAATTGTAAAGAAGTAACGCTACATCGGTACGAAAGCTTCTCTAAAGCGCAGGAAAAGACCGAGAAAAAAGCTAAAGGTTTCTTCTCTGGTCTATTTGCAGCAATAATTGGCTCATTAATGGAAGGCGAAGCGACTGGTGACTACAAATGTACAATATGCGGCACTAATCTTCACACGCCAGATAATTTAGATTAATAGTCATTGTCTCTAATGCCACGGCTAGTGGCACGCAACATGATTTATAGACGGCTCTAGTGGGTTTGAAGCGTATACACCTTATGCATTGCATTTAGGGTTTTGAGGTTGTGTTGCGGATCAAGTAGTGCGCTTTTATCTCTAACAAGGGGCTAAAGCAGAGCAAAAACAAGGGACAAGAAAAGAAGTAGTTTTACTTGAGTATCAATGAATTACAGACACAAAAAAGCCCACCAAAAGGTGGGCTTTTTTAAAATTTGGTGGGTCCGGGCGAACTCGAATCGCCGACCCCTACCATGTCAAGATAGGATAGAAATTATCTTTTATCATTTTATTTTCATAAGGTTACGCATAATTCTCTACGTATTTTATCACTCAAAAAAGCGCGAACTTGCAAAATGTGCACACTTAAAAATCAACCACTTGCAGAAATGAAACTACTGTATTTTACCACCCCTGCAAGCCCAAGTTTTAAAACTCAATCGATATCAAAAGAACACTCATTAGGAGAGAGCAAATCTACGGTCAAAGTTGACTGTATGATTAACCCTTTCCCCACCTTTATGACGAAATGGCTCAAACTCAACACCGATGTATCAAGGTGCTTTTTACAATCTAATTCGCCACCGCAATCACTAACTTTCTAATTTATCTTTGAAGCCACGGGGAAAAAGCTGCAAGATTAAGAAATAAAAAACGGCTTGCAGCTGTTTAACAAGCGTTATGTTTCTACGTGGCGCATTGCATTCTGTTTCCTATTTAAGTATGCTATACATGCTTTTGATAGAGGCAAATAAGTCGCTGATCAAAAGGAGCTTAACAGGCTGTCAAGTCCAATCGGAATGCAACCAAAGCAAACTGAGCAGATAGACAGCAGGAACTGGAACAAGGTCTTCATAGATACTTCCACGGTTATAGTTATAGTATAATCCATTTCTAACATTACGCGGCTAGAGTCCATGGATTCAACGGTTGTTTAAACAACTTGGTTAAGCCGAGGTAAGGCGTTCCGAATTGCCGCAGTTCTAAGTCTGCCTCGGTTTTGCTAGCAGAGATTCATATGTCAGCAAAGTCTCCCACATGGTACCGAAGTCGAGGGTACCTTCATTTCGACCTACCAATTAGTAGTGTAAAAGCGAAGCGATTAGTTACTAACCCAGAATTGGTTGCTAAACATGCATTCTTTCCACTTATTAACTATTCAGTTGAGTCTAAAAAAATAAGTAAAGATAAAGCTTCTAGTCGTATTGACGTCACTTACAAAGAAAGACCAATAGCATATTCATCTCATGTGGACAGTCATATTTATGCATATTATGCAGAACTCTTAAGTGTTAAATATGAAAGCAAGCTCAAAGAGCTTGAGCTATCTGAATGCGTATTAGCTTTTCGGGGGCTAGGAAAGAGTAACATTGATTTTGCTCATGAAGCCTTTGAGCAAATAAAAAATATGGGAGAGTGCAGTGCTGTCGCACTGGACTTCTCCAAGTTTTTTGACACATTAGACCATGAGTTGTTAAAGAAGAGTTGGGCTGCGATCCTTGATACTAACAAGTTACCTAATGACCACTTTAACGTATTTAAGTCGATAACTAAATTTTCAAAGGTTAATAAAGTAGACCTATATAACGAATTCTCTATTTCAAATAATAACCCTAAAAAGGGTAGAAATAGAGTTTGTTCAAGTAAAGAGTTCAGAGATGTCGTTAGAGCCAAAAAACTAATAAAAACAAATCAAGATAGCTTTGGCATACCTCAAGGGTCTCCTATTAGTGCATTACTTTCTAATATTTATATGCTTGAATTTGATGCGGAAATGAATCGTTATGTAAAAATGTACGGTGGTAAGTATTATCGTTACTGTGACGATATGCTCTTTATTGTGCCTACTGGACAAAAAAAGAAAGTTGCAGGTTATGCTCAGAAGAAAGTTAAGGGATTAAAAGTATCCATTAATCCGAAGAAAACAGAACTTCGTACTTTCACAAAGCAGGGCAACATCTTGGTTGCCGATCAAATGCTTCAGTATTTAGGTTTTATGTTTGATGGAGAAAACGCTTATATACGATCCTCGTCCTTAGCTCGCTATTCGGAAAAGATGAAGAGAGGAATTAGACTAGCCAAGAAAACAATGGTTAAGTACAACGCAATTAGGCAAAGCAAGGGATTGGACGAGCAACCCTTATATAAACGTAAACTGTATAGTCGATATACTCACTTAGGTGGTCGAAACTTTATAACATATGGGCTTAGAGCTGCTGATACTATGGGTAGCAAAACTATAAAACGCCAGTTAAAGCCTCTTTGGCGTAGGTTTAATGAGGAGCTGAAAAAAGAAACATAACAAAGCATTTAAGAGTGATTCCCAACGCTTGGCATTTTTTATTCCATCATTGGGTTTTGTGTTTACGGTGGTATGGTTAAGTTATGTGGTAGCGTTGCTCACACCTTAATGCGGCGTTATATTTTTTCGTGTGATTCGTTGCTTATAAATAGGAAGTAGCATGGCTAGAAGTGAAACAATCATTAGTGTTTTTGTTGCATCTCCAGGAGATGTGAGTGATGAACGCTCTGCTTTAGAGTCAATTATCTCAGAATTAAACCGAACTTGGAGTCGAAGTTTAAATTTGCGATTAGAACTAGTGAAGTGGGAAACTGATATACATCCTGGGTTTGGCAAATACCCTCAAGATGTCATCAATCAGCAGTTGAATGATGAATATGACATTTTTATCGCGTTGTTTTGGAGTAAGGTCGGTTCTCCGACAGATGTTGCTGAATCTGGCACTATCGAAGAATTTGAGCGGGCTTACCAAAAGTATAAAATCGATCCAAGCTCGTTAGACATTATGGTCTATTTCAAAGACCAAGCTATTCCTCCATCTAAAATGGACTTCGTTCAACTACAAAAGCTTCAATCGCTCAAAGAGCAAATGGGTGAAAAAGGCGGTTTGTATTGGACCTTTGATAGCACAGAAGATTTTGAGAATCTCCTAAGGGGGCATTTAAGCCGAATTGCACAATCATGGTCTAAGAAGTTATCAGTCAAAGAGCCACCTGAGCTAATTGACGGTCACCAAACGGTTGAAAGCCTTAACGATGACAGTGAAGACTATGGACTGTTTGATTACATAGATATCTATGAAGATCGAATGGCTGATATGACTTCAGCATTAGAATTAATGTCCGATGCAACGAATAAGATCGGAGTGCAATTTAATCGTCGTACAGCTGAAGTATCGAGATTAACTTCAGCAAATGCAGATGGTTCTTATGACCAAAGAGAAGCTCGAAAAATTATAAAGCTAACAAGTGATGACCTCACTCGATACTCTGAGATTCTTAATTCTCAAGTTGCTATTGCTACATCATCAAGAACAGAAGCATTTGACGCACTTAGTAAAGGTATATCAATTTCAATTGAGGTCTCAGGGAATGAAGAGGGACTTGACGAACTTAAGCAAAACTTGCGAGAAATGCTTGAATCTGCGGGCACAGCCAAAGATGGACTTTCAGGCTTTAGAGAAAGCGTAGCTAGTTTGCCGAAGTTAACTATTCAAATTAACAAAGCTAAACGCAATGTTATGGCTTCTTTGGATAGCGTTTTGGATGAGATAAGAAAAACTATACAGTCTGCTAGCGATGTGCTGGATACGATTCAAAACATCGAGAAAGAAAAAATATAACAAACTGTTCAAGAGTGATTCGCAACGCGTGGCATTTTTACTATGCGTTAGTTTAGTTGGTTAAGGTGGTATGCAGGAGCTTCTGTATAGCGTTGCTCACACCTTAGTTGGGCGTTAGCATTAATGGGGAAAAAGAATGTCTCACAAAAGAGAAGTTTGTTACTGTTCGGATTGCTGTACAGATACTCATCACGTAGTTGTCTTGGTCAGAAAACCCAGTGCTTTTAAAGGTGCCAAAAATCAGAAATTTAAGGAATTTTTAGCAGGCGCTATTAAAGGTTGGGCTCTTGGTGCATTTGTTGCCTCTATGGATGAGTTTGAGCGTCACCTAGTTTGTGTAAAGTGCGGCAAAAAGACAGTAGAAAGTTAGCTACCTAATAACGTAGAAAATTTATAGTGTGACTTGAGGTTAATGATTCTCAACGCTTACCGTTTTTCATTCGATCGTTGGGTTGAATGTTCACGGTAGTATGGTTGAAGTTCGTTGTGCGATAGTTCACGTATTAACTCAGCGGTATACGCCAATCCCAAAAGTGAATAAAAAATGGATAAACCAAAACAAGTTCAGTGGTTAAAAATCCGAAAGAAAGGCTTCTTGATACATTGTCTCACTCATGGCCTAGCATTTAGCTTTCCAGTTATTTTTGTGAGCTCATTTGTCCGAAACGGTTTTTATCTCAACTTATCGCCTATTGTATCATATCGAGTTTACTTAATGACTGTCTTCGGGGCGGTGTTTATGGCAGGTATGGACTGGTGTTTTAAACGTAGACAGTATCAAGAGCGCAAAGAAAAGGCTTCGCCTCATAAATGAGCGATTTCGAAAATAAACATAGTTCATGTTAAATTTACGGTATCATGCACAATTCACCAAATTGTAGTTATTCATGATTATACCAACTAGCACTTCCTCTTCCCTTCTCTCAAATGTATCTTGCTCCAACTGTAAGGCTTGTTGTTGCCGCCTCGAGGTTATGATTATCTCAGATACTGGCGTACCTGAAAAATTCATTGTGCGTGACCAATATGGCGGTGAAACAATGATGCGATTAGGTGATGGCTGGTGCGCAGCTTTAGATAGAGAAACCCTGATGTGCACAATTTATGCGCATCGACCATGGATATGCCGCGAGTTTGAAATGGGCTCTAACGAGTGCCTAGATGAACGTCTTAAGTCGACTTAAAGTAGACCGCCGCATGCATTGTTAACTATAACAATACGCTTAAGAATAACACGAGACATTTTACTATGAGTAATGTTAAGTTTTAGGGTAGCGTAACCTTCGGTACTGTGATACTCACACCTGAACAAATCACTGGGGGAAACTGACATTTCGATATGATTAAGGAACACTTATGAAATATAGATTAGGTTTACGAAAAATCACTGAGGGTGATATGAACAGAGATTGTCTGTTGCTGCCAGAACCAGAAGATTACGAAATGTATGTCACTGCTATGACTGAGGACATCAATCAACTTGAAATTGTAGAGTATGCTTTGATGGATAATAGCAGTATTGTCATAAAACTCGTTGTCGGCTTTAATATCGAGCATCTAAAACAAGCAACTACCTCAATACAACAGAAATATTGGGATGTGCTACGAACGACAAGGTTTGAAAATATCGCCTAACAAAGAATTCGAAGTACTTTTAAAATATGAACATACAAAAAATCACCGCACCTGAAGTTTTACCGATAAGGCATCAAGTGTTATGGCCCGACAAGCCTCTTTCATTCTGTGAAGTTGGGAGTGACGATTCCGCTATTCATTATGGTGCGTTTGTGGACGAAAAGCTGGTTTGTGTGGCCTCTGTTTACATTGATAAACACGAAGCAAGGCTCAGAAAGTTTGCAACTTTACCTAAATACCAAAAACAAGGAATTGGGTCAAAAGTCATTGCACGCATAATTAATGATCTAAAGCTTAAAAACGTCAGTTACCTTTGGTGCGACGCACGAACCTCAGCAGCTTCTTTCTATAAAAAACTGGGCCTAAACATTGAAGGTAAGGAGTTTCAGAAGTCTGGTACTTCATACTTCAAAATGTCTATCTCTCTAAATAATTAACCATGTAGCAGACTCATGTTAATCAATACAGCTACTACATGGTTCTGCTTAAATGTTACTGAGCTCGTATTGCTCCCTCAAGAGCCGAAAAGTATCTTCACGCCTGCATCCTGAGTTGAACAGTAAGAAACTTTTACGGCCACACCTCTCCTTCTTCTAGCAAATTTATTTCCCCCCCCCACTTTGCTTATGCGCTTAAAAATGTGACTGAGAAGCTCAAAAAGATAACTACTGACAGTGCTATAACTCTACATCTCGGTAATGACTTATTACGTTACTCGAACACAAAGTAAACCTTTAATCTATTGATAGCGGAAAAGTTATGAAAAGACTCTTATTCACTTTACTTATACCATTTTTTGCAAGTGCTGGCGTCAGTCAGAATGACAAATCTGTCGACGAATCAAATTTTGTTGTGTCATTGAGATATGCAGATACTACGATGATGGGAAAGAATAACGACCTGTTTGGTTTTATTTTCGCTACTGGGTTAAAAGAGGACGGTTTTGGATACGCGCTTTCTTTTGATAGTCAATCATTTGATATCAACGGAAGAAATACTGACATTGGAGTGGAGAATACTAAATACGACTATAAGAATGTAATGTTTGGTACCACGTATGGAGTGACTGATAACTTTTACTTGATCCCAAAGTTTGGCCTTACGTTCAACCGATATAAAAGCAAATACAAAGGCGTGACTCACATTCCTAATACTGGCATGGCCTACCCTGCAATGAAATACAAATCAGAACACGACTACAGTATGTCTTACGGTCTTGATATGATGTTTTTCAGTAAAAGAGTAGCCTATGGGTTTGGAATTACAGATTCTGATTATTTTGGCAATAGAGAAACGAAAGCAAATATAAGTATTGGGTACGCATTTTAAAAAAGGCCGCATTTAGCGGCCTTTTTTATCAACTCATTATTACCTTAACTGCCATTTCAGCATCAACCCCACCCCAAAGCTTGTCAAAGAGCTTTGTTGCTTCCGGATCGTCAGTTGTATGTCTCGAGAATTTGTATTGATAATTAGCAAATACGAATGTCGGTTCGCCAACGAAATCAAGATCCGCTGTAACTCCATCTAAAGTTATTGATACATGGGTATAAACATCTAAATCAGCAAGTAAAACGAAATTAATATAATCTTCTTTGAATGTTTGCGTTGAACTTGCATCAGCAGCATCAAGCCGAGCTAATGAACATGTGTCTCCATCTTGACCATCAACCGCATTCATTTTAAATGTTAAAGAACCGAAGTCGGAATTGTCATATCCTCTATGGGTTATGTCCCCTGCTAAAGTTCCCACTTCAATGTATTCTTCTGGGGTTAGGATAGATACCCCTTCATTAACTGTTAATGTTGCATTTGATGAAACATCAGTGCCTTTTGAGTTCGTTGCCTCAGCTCTAATTGTATGAATCCCGACACTAGGTAAAACAAAGGTAAAGCTAGTTGAGTTACTGCTTGCTTGAGCAGTATCATCCAAAAACCAAACTATCGTGCCAGTTTCCCCACCCCAATCGACAACAATTGATGCTGTGTAGTTTTCAAATTGAGTAATGGTTCCACTAACAGGATCGGTAGTAATAGTCGGAGCGACAATAGACGATTCAACAACAATCGTAACCGTGCTTGTATCCGTATATCCACCAAAGCCATATACACGACAAAAGAACGTATGGTTGCCAGTTGATGACGGAGTAAATACATAACTTGAGCCTGTAGCGCCGGAAATCGGATCGCTTCCGTTATACCATTGATAGGAAAGGGTTGAGCCTAATCCATCAGCTACTACAGATAGGGTGTACGTTTGAATATCTGTAATCGTTCCACCCACAGGTTGAGTGGTTATAAGAGGCTTTTTGGCGAAAACTGTTCCATCACCTAATGCCATTGATGTAAATTCTGTCACCGTATCTCTTTGAACGAAAAAGCGAAGAATTTCTTTTGTTGAGCCGTCTGGTAATTTTACAAAAAAAGCCATTTTCTACCCCACTATTAGAGTGAAATCACTACCGCTGATTGAATATCTAACTCCCCCCCAACCCGACCCACTGTCTTTCGCTGCACTTGCTGACGGGACTTTTTCTACTGGTATTACTGGCAATCGACCAGTGTTTAACGTACCAGAGGTAATAGATTCAGCATCTATATCTTTTTGTGCTTGAGCCACAATCTGACTCAAATAAACATTCAAACCACCGTCGGCATGTTCGACATAGAGCACTGGATTATCTGCAAGCTGAGTGTCTGAAATGTTAGTAAGGGCGCCAACTGTTGTCGTCCCTGCTGGTTCACTTCTCGTTGCTGAATTTATAAACTGTTCAAGCATAATGACTCGTTTTGTCATAGCTTCAAGTTCCGTTCTCAAATTCTCAATTTCACTCATTATTCACTCTCCAATGGTACGGCAATACCCTCATTATCTGGGGTGATTAACCATAAGTTTGATGGTGTTACCAGTTTTGTTTTTGTGTAGTCAAAATCGGTAATTTTGAAAGTTACGCCATTACTTAAAGTGGCGTTTTCAGATGATGTTGCCGTGAATGTCACTGCGTCAGATTGCGCTAAGGCCGAGTAATATCCGTTAGCATCTATTGACGCTTTCGTACTATCACTTGAGCTCCAATTCACAACCAATGGGTTATCTGTAGAACTGACGACAACCCCGTTGTTGTAAGTCACACTAGCTGTAGTTCTGCCAGTATCGCCAACTGCAAGCTCTGGAACTGACGTTGTAATAGAAACAGCGGTAGGAACAACCGCAGTAATGTTTTTTGTATTGGTTTGGAAAACGCTGTCGTCGTAACTTTCATCATTAGAAACCGCTAATGCAGTAACCGTAACGTCGCCACCAGCAATAGCCGTATAGTTACCGTTTGAGTCGATAGTTAATACTGACGCATCGCTAGATGACCACTGCACTACGCTAGGATTGTCCGAAGTGCTTACGGTATGGTCATCCACGTAAGTTACCGTGGCTGACAAATTTCCTGTATCACCTGTATAAACCGTATCTGGAAACGATGTTACTGATATGGAAGAAGGGACAATTGGCGAAATATCAAATGTAACTTTAGTGCTGATATTGTTCCCATACGCAGGATCGCTTGATGTAGCCAGCGCAGTTACCGTGACTGTTCCTGAGTCAATGGCTGTAAAATTACCCGAACTATCTATTGTGAGGATCGCTTCATTGCTTGACGACCAAGCAACAATGCTTGCGTCTTCCGCTGTGGTCGTAGAATTACCATCACTATAAGTAACGGTAGCTGACAATATGCCAGTATCACCTTTAAACACAGCGCTTGGCACACCAGATATTGAAGCCAATATTGGCAATATAGGTTCAATAAACGTGATTTCTAAGTAGGTACCAGATGGGTTAGCGAGAACTTCTAATATTTTGGTAAGTTGGGCCAACTTAAACTCTGATACCGGTTGCGGTACCAGCAATCCAAAATTAGAAGGCGTAACCAGCCATAGATTCGATGGAGTGATCAGTCTCGATTGGTACGACTCGACATTGTAGATATTGATAACTAAGTGTCTTGGCCTTGGTGATGAATACTGTATCCCTACTCCATTACCTACAACTTGCTCAATGACCAATGTATATGAGTCGTAAGTGCCAGCCGTTTGCATTGCCTGCAAAATGGCCATGTAGTTTTCGGCAAAGAAATCGCGGTTAAGCCCGGTAAGCACCGGAAATGTGTTGTTATCGTAAAGCAAGTAACCAAATGGTTTTGAACCAACCATTTCTGAGTTCATCTGAACTAACTCATCAATGGTCACTCGCTGCTTAGCTGTGAGGGTTATATTGTAGAAAAACTCGCACGCTTTATCGTTTCGAAATAACTGCGTCATTTACCCTCCAGTTAAGCATCGGTAATAATCACATTCTCTACTGACAAGTCCGGAATGAATTTTACGTTATAGGGTGTTTTATAAATGCTTTCCGACCAACTGGTTCCATCATCTAACGAATACTCGGCTTTGATGTTTGACGCATACAAAGCATCACGGTTAATTTCAAAATACTTTTCTGGTTCGATATCCATTCCGATCCAAAAAAACGCATCGAAGTTTGCAAGAAACTTACTCACAATGTCATCTTGGTTATCGACCACTGCATTTGTGTTTCTGGATTTAGTAAGAGTGAGTTTCCATAAAATCGGTTGCTCTTCTTTTGCGGTCCACCGGTAAGTCTCAACGCCCCCTTTAGTTAGAACAATGTCTTGCTCAATATCACCGACCATGTAGGTACTCGCAACCACAGCCGTTTTTTCCATATAGGATGCAATTTGGTAGTTGATGTCAGCCGATGGAATGTAATCAATGGCAACGTGCATTTTCCCTGAGTTCTCTTCCGTCATTTTCATAATGGAAGACTTATACCCAAAGTTGTCTTCGAGCCCGGCAATGAGTGCATTTGGGGTTGTTGTTGGATTGTTTATTTTTAAGTTTGAGTTTTGGATAAACTCGGATATTTTCACGAAAAGAGAGGCGATTATATTCTCGATGGTCATATCGATTTGCGCACTAGAGTAAAACACTTTGTATTCGTCACTAGCGACAAAGGTGTTAAACGCCAAGCCAGAGAATTTATCATCTGACTCTTTAAACGCCTCAAAGTACGCTTCAATTATCGTGTCAAAGTCATCAGGAGTTAGACCCGTAGATGAATCCCATATCATGTGTATGAACCTGTAACATATTGAGTTTCTGCGGTGCCAGCTAACGTGTAACTCATTTTCAACGTAAAGCCTTCTACCTCGACTTTACTGTTAAGAACCATAATCGAACGTTTCACTGATTCGTTAATAATCCATGTGTTAAAAGCTGCTGCGTTAAAGTTAACCTCTGGCATGTACCAGTAATCAAAATCAAAACCAATACTAGGCGCGTAGTACAAACTGCCTTGATTGGTTTGAAAGTTATTCTCGAAGCGAGCAACGTTTCTCCCTTTCCCTAAATACCCACTTAGCGATGCCATAATTACCTCAGTTTTAAATCTTCGAGATCTGATTTGAGTTGTTCAAGTTGGCTCTTGGCACCTTCATCAAGCACTCGTACCTCTCCAACTGCTGGTGAACCAGAGCCGCCTGTAACGGACACCACAACGTTTTGACCTGCAATTGATATAGCCTGTTCAGCAATGCCAATCGCCTTGTCTATGATTGTCTGAGCGTCTACCTGAGTATTTGTGATATAGATTGAGAACTCTTCGCCCATGATGAGAAAGCCTTCACTGTCAGCTTTCCCTGCGGATACGTTGATTACATCGTTTGGCCGGTAGGTTTCACCATTAACTTCTACTTCTAATCGTTCATTTGATATCTTTGCTTTGAGCAAATTCATGTCATGACTCCAAAAGCGACCTATGTAATGTTCTGGTATCAGAATGGATAATCCTGGCTCTCTTGAGATGGCACTTCTGGTATCAGATGTATTCACCTGCAGCGACCGGTACCCACGATTGTGGTATCACTTCCGGTTTTAAGCTCATTTGAGGCTATTGAAACGAAAGCGACCCCTTGAAAGTTTGGGTCGCTAAATCGTAGTCGCCGTCAATGGCAACGATGCGGGTGCCGTTGTATGGATAGTTGAGTTGGGGAATGTGGTTGCAGACAAAACGATAAGAGTCAGTGACAATTGTTCGATTTGCTCTTTCTAAGATGTTTTCCGTTTTCACGAAATCACCAGCGTTAACATCTAGTGTAAAACCAAGCTCTTCGAGGAAATCTGTTGCGCAGCTAATTGCCCTCGACCTTGGTTGGAGCTCTTCTAGAAACTCTGCGCCTTGAATCATCTGTTTGGGCACTTCATCATATTTGGCGAAAGTGTAGCCTAGCGTTGTGGGTACGAGTTCAGGCAAAGAGGAAGCGTAAAAGTGGTTTCTCTCCCAATATTCCATCGAGAGAAGATAATCACTGTTTAGCGTAGCTCTAACTCTCATTTCTGATCCCTAGCAGCGCGTAACCGTCACCGCGTTTTCTGGTGGCGTATTTACCATTAGGTTTGATGTAGAAATCGCCATTTTCATAAACAGGCAAAAACAGTTTTTCGAATATTAAGGCAACTTGCATTTCTTCGTATCCTGTCATCTCGGTTTGGTTTACCGTAACTACCGTTAGTGGCTCACCGTCGACCGACAGCTCGTTAACGATTTGAGGAAGACTTCGAGCAATAAATGACTCTACCTTTCCCACTTCGTACCAAGTGAAATCATCAACTGCAATCCCCATTAGAACCAGATTTGTACTCATGTTAAAACCTCAACTGTTTTGGGAATGTTGGTTACTTGGTTTTGCGATGACGAACTACCAATAATTGATGTGTCACCTTTTTGCATTTCGAAAGTTAAGACTTTTTCTGTCGTATCCGATTTGGTCGCCAACGTCATGTTTAATAGCGTGCCACCAATAATCACCATTTCTGGACTAAAAAAGGAAACTCGCGGTAACGAATCTTGCTTTTGGAAAAGCCAACTAGCTAAACCAATCATGGCGTTTATAAAGTCACTACTACTGCTTCGGAGCGTTATAGTCGAAGTGTTGATGTTCCCCTTTAACACTGGCGTACCACCAGCAACGTCGATACTTTTAACGACGGACTGTTTGTATCCGTCCGGTATCATGCCGATTAAGTCTCCAATTATTGGAATAGGAATTGGCGTAGTATTTCGCAAGTCTTGATATTCTCTGGTCAGAGCCTTAATGCGCGCCTGATCGTCTTTCGTTAGATCAGCCTTGGCGTCTAGTTCAAGTAGTTCCTTTTGCTCTTCGCTCGACAACGTATCATCGAGATAAATAAGGAACAGCGGAGGTGCTTTCTCTGAAATCATTTCAACGGCCCTACGTCTGTTCTGGTTTTGTTGTTGCGTGACTCTTTCTCAGCAATATCAACCATCATTTGGTTAATCTCGCTCCCACGCTTTTCAACGTAATCACCAAACATTTGCATTGGGGTTTTACCTGTTGCGGCCTCAATTGGCGTATAGGTACCAAACTGAATAAGTTTGTCGAAAAACGCCTCCCAAGTTTCCATGCTATTGATTGGCTGCTGTCCAGCTTTGATTAGATCGCTGCCTCGTTTGGCTAACTCGCTAGCGTAAGATATGGTGCTTTTGACAAAAGAGTTTTCTACTTTAACAGCGGCTATTTCTGCTTCATCGGCAATGATCTTGCCTTTTACTTTGAGATCCAAAACATCCAAGTTTGCTTGAATGCGTTTAGCCTCGGAAGCTTCGGAAGAAACCACCGCTTGGGCTTGGCCTTGCGTCACACCGTCTATAATTTTCTTTTCAAAAGCCTTGGCGTCACCGATTGCCAAAATGCTTGATGATTTGTCAGAGCGATTTAGCGCTTTGTCTAGTTCCTCTGTCCTTACTTTTGAGCCAAGCATTGTGTCCATGATGTTCTGAAAGGTAAGGTCTTTATTTTCTGCGAGTAATGCTTTGAAAGGTTTCATGAATCTTGAGGCCAGCAATGCATCTTCATCACCGAAAACATCATTCATGTATTGGGCTGCAACTTCCGGTTTAAGCTTTGCCATTGTTCCTACAAAATCCAGAAACGCATTCTCAATACCGTTTTGGTTTGCTGCCTCTTTGTACGATGCCATTTCTGGACGCTCTAGGGCACCAACAAAACCAGAAAAAATACCTCGAATGTCAGATTGATCTAGACGAGCAGATATACCAACCGCACTAAGTGCAGCGTAGCGCCCTCTGTTAATGCCTAAAGCATCAGCCGTATCGCTAATGTCCGACATTTCATTTAAGCGCTCTCTGGCTATTTGGGCGTATTCCTCTGCGCCTTGAAAAGCTTTAGTGGCTATATCCTTTGCCACACCAGCCGCCGTTGCAATCGCTTCACTGGCAAGATTGGCACCAGTAAGAATCATGAAGCCTTGTAACTTACCAAGTTTAGATTTTACTTTTTGACTGCCCTTTTCAGCTCCCTTCTCGAAGCCTTTACCGAACCAAAACTCAAAGTCATCTGCTGCCTGTTTTGAAGCACGCCGAAGCTGCACTTCCATTTTTTTCGACTCTTCTTTCATTTTGCGTTCATCGAGCCTAGGAGCGAGGATAAATTCTGAACTAGCCGCCATTAGCCATCTCCTCCTGTTGTTTTAACTGTCGATAAGCTTTTCGCAAAATCAGGCCAATAAGATCGCCGCCGTCGATATCGGGACTATTCTCGATAATGTCAGCGGCAAACCCATCACCAGCGACTCGGAACTTAGCAAGTTCCTCAAGTTCGGTAGGGCTTAGAAAAAAAGCCCTGCGTCTTTTAGCGTCGAGCACTTAACCAAAGTTTCCAACACCATTTCTGCAAGTTCTGGCAACTCGTAGTTGTCGATGCTCGAAGCGTCGATTGACATACCATGTTTATTTTCATGGACAGCCACCAGCGCCATCATGTCGTAATAGTCAATTCGCTGAAATTCCATTAAATCCATGATGACCGTTTTCTTGTTTTCCGCATCCAGCGAAGTGAAATACTGTTTTGCTTGGTCGTGATCGACAAGTCCTTGAATGCGCATGGTTCTAGCGCGTGGAAGGTGAAGCATGAACCCTAAATAAGCCATATAAGCATTCCATGCTTTTGAGCCTTTAAATTTAGCTATCATTACGCCACCGCTTTAAATTCATCTTTGAAGTTTTTAGGCGCGACTTGAATCGTCAATTCAACGTCTAACGTAGATTCGGATTCATTAGCAGTGCCATTGCGAGGATCGTTTTTCAAAATACATTGCTTGGAAACAAGAGTTCGTCCGTTTTTCTTGTTGTACGATGTGAACTGAAAACGTTCTTCGCCTAAGAACAATTTTACGTAAAGCTCCAAATGCTGTTGAGATACGTTTCGAAGCTTTACTGATAGCTCGATAGGCTGAGTTAATCCGGTACCGACAATTTCACCGTCACCATAACCATTAGGATCGCAAAACATCTGCACTACCTTTTGGTTGTTTCGTCCAAGCTCAATCACCGAGATATAGCTGTATTCCTCACCGTCATAAACAACGGTAGTTTCCATTTCCCCAATTCGAAAATTGCTGCCAGCCATTATTGAGCCTCCGTTACTTCAATTCTTGCACGCCAAATAGGTTCAGCGTCTTTCACTTCTGCTTTACCACCAACCACATATTGCTCATCAGATTTGACGATGGAAATGTAGTTATTTGCATCAGGATCTAAGTAGAAATATGGGAAGCCTTCGTAAGTCTCGATAACTTCGGACGCGGCCTCTTCAATGTTTACTCGCTGAACGGCTGTATTGTTAGGTTCGTTGGTTTGAATGTAAGAGGTGATCGCCTCTTGCGTTTTTAGCTGCGCTTGACGGTCGATGTAGACTTTAGTAATTGCGGAACCACCATTACCAAAGAAGCCTAAAGTCGGCCCATCAGAGCCATTCAAGAAGAAAGAAATACGCTTGTTAAACAAATCGTCGGCTTTGCCTACAGTAAACACTACTGACGCAGAATTGGATGAATCAAGCACGTAGTATTGGCAATTTCGCCAGTAAGCTTGTGACAGTAATCGACCAAACGCTTCATAGCATCCAGTGTATGAACCCGCATCATCAAGAAAGACGGTATCTTTCATCGCGATTTGTTCAGCCAATGCTTCGTCGCTGGTGGCGTATGCTCTCACGCCGTCAAAATCCATAAAGTCGATAGCTTGCGCCGTGGCAATATCAATCTCTTTAGAAAAGCAAAGCGTAAAGTAATCGGTCGGATCAAAGTCGATTGCATCTGTGCTTTCTGGATCAACTTCATCTGCAAGAATTAGCAAATAGAGTTTCTCTAAGCCACCAGTCATCAAGTATTGAACTTCTGTATTTGCCGTGTAATTGGCAATAAGCGTCGGATCATAAATTGGCACTACTTTGTATAACGCAGGGTCAATAATATCGCGTGTTGCCTTGGCCGGTTTTTTACTGGTTTTTACTGGGGCTTCCTCGCCATCTTCCGCTGGTGGCGTGTAACTACCAGTAACCATAACTAGGCATTTATACAAAAAACTGTAGTCGGCCTCTGTAGCGGATTGAGCTTCGCTGATGCTCACCGCATAATCGAAAACAAGTGTATTACTCATAGTCTATCCACTTAAAATGTTTGATTTTTTCGCGTGTTTTGTCGAACTCGATTTCGCACGCAAAGTGAAATTCTTTAACCACTGAAAGGACGCCAACAGAGAGCCAATCGGATGAGGCTTCCATGTTTACTGAAGCCAGTGAGGTTTTACTGCCACTTCGCTTTTTATAGCGATCAAACTTGCTACCTAGGACGCCAAAAACAGGCTTATCTCGCCCCATATCAGCGAGCGACAATCGAATGATCCCAAAAAAGCGAATGTGTGATTCAGAGAAGTACTGCTCACGCACACTTAGGTATTCGACATAAACAATGTCAGCACCGTCATGTAACGCCCCAGCCCAATCAACCGCCTTCAGACCGAAAATATTGCGGATCTCATCATGTAGAGCTTTTCTAAACATACTGAGCCTTTATCGAGTTAAAGAATGAGCCTGTATCGACCATAGGCCAGTCAAAACCTTTACCTTGAACGTTGTATCCGTTGTAACCGGTCCCGCCCTTAATCGTTGTTCGAGCGTTGCTGCCATAGTCTTTTCGCATTATCGGGTTGCGCACTAAAGCGCGGGCCGCGCTCTCAATACGACGAATCATTTCAGGGCTTACTGAGCCAGCATTGAATAGCCTTATCAGTTCGTTGGTGACTCGGATAACATCTTGGTTTTGAAAATGACTTTCCGCTTTTGAGAAAACCCCGTAACGGGTGTCCATGTATTCGGCAAGTTTGGTCATTTTTAGGTTGGTCTTACCTTGGGTACCAGTCTTAACCCGAGACGCTTGCTTTCCTTGAAACGATTTAAGTGGTTTTTCGTGGTCAGCCATTCTTGCCGTTTTGCTTTTGTCTAAAACGCCAATTCGAATATGGTGGGAATTAAAGTCTTTCACCTCTTTTTCTAAATTGGTGAAATCCAGTTCAATGTCCAACGTGAACATTAAAACCCTCCGCCAATGATTGGAATTCGGGCAGGTTTCACAACAGGCTGTTTATCAGAAAGAGAGCACCCGTTAGCCTCTGCCAGCGCCTTTAAGCGAACCAGAGTGAAACGTTTATTACTATCTTGAGAAACTCGTTCAATTAGCACCTTTTGTGAAAACTGATAGCACTCACATTCACCTTCTGGATTTGCATTGATAGCGTTGGCAAAATCAATCTCATCCTGAAGCATTGCTTCTGATCCGCAGTTTCGAAGTATTGTGTCGATGAGAATTTGTGAATCTTCGGAAATCATCATTATCTCCAAAAGAAAAGGGACTCAACAATGAGCCCCTACTTTGACCGATTATTTATTTGCTTCTTTCGCACGCTCTTTCAAAGCGCGAGACGCTGCAGTTTCAGTGAGCTGGTAAACGTAAGAACCTTTAGCCTCAAGCTCGTTAGCTGCACTTTCATAAGTAAATAAGCTTTTTTGAACCAAACCGTGATCGCCAGATTCTTTTGAGTAAATACCGGGTACTGAACCATGGTGGTTATTTACTGCTGGTCGGTAAGTCAATGAAATATGAGAGCTAGTCCCTAGAATGGATGGAACCTCTAACATTTTCACGTTCTCATAAGCTCGTTGTACCGCAGACTTTCCCGTTACCACGTCACCACCAGACGACGTGATAGGCTTGCGCATAATTGCTGCAATATCTGATGTGTAACTTAAAGTCATGTTTACGTGATCGGCTTCGCCTAGGCCAAGAGCTTTGGCTTGCTCTTCGTAAATGGCGTTAATCACCGTTAGTACGCCAGAAATATCCGATACGGTTACTACTGTTTCATCATACTCAATGGCATTTTTATTTTGCATCATGCCACTGTTACCGTGTTTGCCATGGAAGTGCTCATAGTCGTATTGCATCAATAGGCGGTTTAAAAGACCCGCATTGATGTTTACGTCATTGACGTTCTGCATGCTAGACAAGCGAAATTCAATGTGAGTAGGTTGACGATGGTAAGAGAACTCAACCTCTTTTGCATGCGCTTGAGCCAACTCAGTTGTTGACGGCGTTAACGCCTCAGCAAACTTATCGTCTGGGAACTTACCAGTCACATCATAGTTAATATGAATTACTGTTGCCTGTTGTAATTTACCATCTGAGTAATCTTCATCAGTGCCTGCGAGATTGGCGGTGTAAGGTACGTATGTGCGCTTGTTGCTACCCATGATTTTTGCATTGTAGCGACGCTCGACCTTTGATTTACATACAACGTTAGTTGCCATATCTTGATTTCCTTCTGGTATCAAAAAAGGGCTTGCCGGTCATCCTGGCTAAGCCCTTTTGGTATCAAATTAATGTTGATCTCACTCTGCATAGTGTGAGTTTGGCGTCAGTTATTTTTTCGCTGTAGAGCGAGAGACGGTTTTAGAATCCGCACTTTCTGACGTTGGCGCACCGGCTGGAGCAGAAGCTGCAACCCAGCCCGCGTCTTGACGTTCGTAAGGCGAGCCATCCTCAGGCGCTTCTTCCACACCACCAATATCAGCAGGTACTAATGTTACGTCACCCGTTTTGCCATTTACACTCGTTACGCCAGCTGCGCCATCAGATCCCACAGGAGCAGAGCCACCATAAAGTGTCACTAAAACGCAGCCCTCAACGATTTCGCAATTTTCATCCAAACCGTTAATGTCTAGTTCGTCAATTTTACCCATGATGACAGTCGAGTCAGCGGTGCCAATCGACACCACTTCACCAGTGGTATTATCAACGGCAAAGCCATTACCAGCCGCTAGCGTCATACCATCTTTTACACGAACAGGAATGCCCTTACCTTGCTCAACAACACCCGTTACCTTACGGATGTTACAAAGGTCGTGGACTGCGAACCCAGCAAATGCAGAGCCATTAAACAAAGCTACTTTAGGTTGTTCACCACTAACAGCTACAGAGGAAACCGCAACGCCAGCGACCAAATCACCTTCAAACGCACAAGGGGAAACGACGTCACTATTACCAGAGTAACGAGTGGCACCTAAAGGAATTTCACGAGCCATGATGCTCTCCTTATTTCTAGAATTGATTATTTTGATTTAAATGTACGAATTGAGCTTTCGGTTACGCAGGTTCGGCGTTGTTTGCCTGTTGGCCCATTTCGAAAATAGAGCCGTAGTCCTTCATGGCCTCACTATCTTTTGTGACAGAGACTTCACGACCACCTTCTTCCAGCTTGCCTTTGTTAAACATTGATCGTTCAATCAAAGGCCATGCAAGCTTGCGATCAATTTCGTGAGACTTAATGCCGTCTTTGATGATTTTTTCTTTAACCGTATTGCGGTCACGCTCTTCTAACAAATCGAGCATTTTTTCATTTTTGAAAAAGGCGCGAACCGTGGCAGCCGCAAGACCCTGAGCGCGTTCAGCCGGTGTCTTAGCCCATTTTTCAACATCTTCTTTGACTTCCTTAATATCAAACCAATCAGGAAACATTTCAGAGTTGTCTTCCATGAACTTGTCGAATTCAAGGTTGAACTTAATAGCGTCAGTTAAGTCCGCCTCTGTGTTCTCTTCTTCATTCTGCTTTTCTAGGCGTTGCTGAAGTTTTGCAAGAATGTCATCATCTTCATTTCCAGCCGTTGGCTTGCCACCCAACAGTTCAAGCAGTTTATCGACATCAGGCGTAGCATTAGGCTGCTGCTGTTGACCTCCGGTCAATAATTGCAAAAGCAACTCTGATGCATCATCTTTAGGTTGTTGTGGCTTACCACCAGCCAATAACTGCAATAATTGCGCATTCGAGTCGGTTGGTTGCTGACCACCACTCAAGAGCTGTAACAGTTTCGGATTAATCGCATTTTGCTGCTGACCAGTAGCACCACTTAAAAACGCAATTAATTGCTGCGTTGGATCCTGTTGTTGATTACCACTCAAAAGCGCGATTAGTGGGTTTTGTTGTTCGTTGCTAAATTGGTTTTGATTACCGCCGGCCAATAGTAGTGCAAGTAATTGATGTAAATTCATGCTGCTTTACCTCGATTGATTTTATTAACAATTTGCTGAGCGTGAGATTGCCCAGATGTAATCTTCATTCCGCACTGACAGTTGTACTCAACCCCAAGCCCTAATTGTTCAGCCTGTTTAATGGTCATGCGTTTACCGTAGTGCAGAGCGTGCGTGGCGCGTTCCTCTTCTGCTGAAGATGGTTGCCACTCAATGGTGATTTCGTCGGCGTGTTCTGAGCTTGAGAGGGTTTGAACAATCTCGCTGCTGAGCGTGCCAGTCATTGTGTTTTTGATGTTTGCTGCAAAATCCAAGTTTGATTTGTTTTTGGATTTTTCCAGCCTTTTGATCGTCATGTAGGCATTGGACTTGGCGTCCATGAGAATTGAATATTTATTGATGAGTTTTAGCTGTTCACGCTGCATTCCTCCATGCTCATTGTAAATACGCTCAAAATTGATCCCAAACCAATCGAGTAGGTTTTCAGCCATTGTGTAGGGATACAGATACATGCTGTCCCCTTACTAATTTTTGCTAATTCCTAGCTCGGCAATGGGTAGAACGGTTTCAACCATTTTTCGCTTTTCGTCGTCAGTGAAAAGCGAGCTCATTTCAATTGAATTTAAGAAATTGGATATTTCTGGCAATTGTTCAATGTCGGGCTTAATCATAAAATCGGCACCAAAGACCGATTCAAATACGCCCCTTAGTACCTCGTTAAAATCACGTACTGAAGCCAAGCGGTTTTGCTTGCGGTCACCATCACCCGTTGAATTAAGGGAGCCGACCAACTGACCGTTAATAAATGACATTGGACGGCCTGTTGCGTTACAGATTAGAGAGTAAGCGTACTCAAGCTGCTCCTTGACGGGCTTAACATCGACCTTTGGCATTTCTAAAGCCGATTGAGCATCAATGTACGCCACACTGCTTTTCTTAAGCGCATCGTTGATTTTATTGATTTGCGTTTCGACTGCCGTTAGCACCTCTTTGTCTGAAATGAGTTCGCTCAAATCACTAATCTTCAGAAGTACAGCCCCGCCAACACGTATTAGCTTTGCTGCACCAACGATGGCATCAAACACCATTCCGAAATAGGCCTCTAACAATTCTGTCCGATGGAATTCTTCAAAATCCAACTCAACAAAATCGAGCTTATTTACTTTTTTAGAGAAAACGGTATACGTGCGCTCTTCGAAATAGAAAGCGTGCTCACGACCGTGGATTGGCCGCTTACGAAGCACAACCTTGCTCTCCTCCGACATAGCCTCAATGACGTAATACATCAAACCACGCTGTAGTTTTGGTGAGTGAGAATCGTAAATCGTTTTTGAAAAATCCGAGCTTCCTATCTCATCTGGTATTGCGACAATTTCTAACGTCACATACATAATGCGCGAATAGAGCTCTCGAATAGCTATTTCAATATATCGCTCTCTTGCCAATGAGAACGGGTCAAATTCAGTAATAACCGGGAGCAATCGTGGGTCTTTGGCGCGAAGGAACTGGTAATATTTTTCAAAATCCTGTTTTTTGTCAGGAGGCGACTCAGAACCACCAGCTTTATCTTCTGGCTCGTCAAATATGCCCATTAGTGTCTACCTCTTATTTTGATCTTGTCTGAAACAATACCGCTTCTTACGGCGCAGTTTGTTGTAGCGTCCGGTGCATCATCATGCTCAGCGTCTTTATTAAATTTCTTGTGTTGGGTGAGCCATTCTTGATTTGACCAGTTTTCAACAAGGCGCAAACGCATTAAGTTCAAAAACGCTCCGACACGAAATATCCTGTCGTGCTTATTACCTAGCGTTGTACGTGGTATGGCATCAATGCCACGAACGGAGAAATAATCCTGAGGTGCTGTCCCGACTCCGTTGTCCTCGTAATAAAACTCAACAACCGGAAACGAATTGATTTTTTCGGCAATTTGGTCAATCGCTGAGTTCCAAGAATGAGGAAAGCAATATCCCCACGCGAATACGTATCCGCGAGTCTGGGAAACGAAGGATAGAGCCGTAAAGTCGCCGCCTTTGTAGGAAGGGTCCAAAAAGGCAACACACGGCAACAGCTCTTCATCTTCCTCAGCTGTAACCACCGGCGTTTCTGCGAATGGGTAGCCGGAAATTTTCGGTGAAGGCTCACCAAGCCAAACGTGTGGCCAAGTAACCTCGCCTCTCTCCCTTTCTGCTTGTTCAAGTAATTGGGTGTCTTGGTAGCGTTTAGGTAAATCGAAAATGTTGATGTGCTTAATGACCGCGCGATCACCAAATGATCGCACTTTCGAGATTACCGGGTCTTCTGCAAAGTTAGGGTTCATTGCGAAGAAGAAACGAGCTTCTGTTAAGTCAACCTCTTCCGCACCAAATGCCAATCTCAACAGGCGCTCATATTCAGACGTAAACGAAACATTGCCTGAACGGTTTACTGTAGGGAAAAGCACATCAAGAGAGTCTTGTGAAGCATCCTGCGCTTCGTCCATGAAGACCATGCGCACTTTATGCTTACCCTTAATTTTGTTTACTTGGCTAAATGCTGTTTTGCCGCCTGTGGAGCGCAAGCCAGTAAATGCAAATTCAACATTCGTTAGTTTGTTGATGATTTTGCTATGGGTAATTTTGAAATATTGTTCAAGACCAGCCTGCTTGATTAAGTCACTAACGACTGAGTGAACGGAATCTTCAATTGAAGTCTGGATTTCACGTAAAACCAAAAAAAGCGAATCGCGGTATTTTTCCTCAAACGATTGTTCAAGCATGTAACAGATAATTGCGAAGGTTTTACCAGAACCGCGGCCACCTTTTAAAACGATGTACTTAGCAGCTTCATCACCGAATATCTTTCGGTAAATAGGAGGAATGCTAAATTTCTCTTTAGTCTTTAAAAGCATTTTCTTAGAAAACGCTTTTATCATTCTCCGTAGGTGTAATGCCTCTTTTTTGTTATTTCGTCTTTCTAGTTTTCCTATCAGGCCGTCAACATCGACCTTAGCCAAGATCTCTACAACTTCTTCAGGAGTTATCTGTTGACTCATCGTTAGTCTCTACTTCTAAAAAGGCTTTTAGTGCACTCCCCAGGTCCTGAGTAATGTCCTCAAGTTCTAAATCGTCGAAATCATCTGGCAAATCATCTTCCTTGTAATTCTCACGATAATTTTTCGGGTCCAGTCTTCGAAGGCGAAATTGAAGCAGCGAATCTGAATAACGGCGAATAGGGACTATCTTGCTAATGGTCTTTCCGTCCTGAGTAACCTTTAGTGATTTGTAGTCAACGACACCATTAATGGCTCTTCGGTCAGCTTCCTTTTCAAGCTTCTCAATTAAGTCTGCTTTTGCGTCTTCTAACTGCTGAGCGAACGTAGGGTCGTTTTCAGAATAGTGATAAATAGAGCGACGATTGTAACCAGCGTTTTTAGCAGCCTCGCCTATAGTCGCTCCCTGTTCTAATGCTTCAAAAAATCGCTTGTCTCGTGCCCTCGTTCGTTTCGTCTGTCTGGACACTGAAAATCTCCAAATTTAGAAAATCTTTATTTTCGTTAAATGCGCTTTTGCTCTTTCTAGTGAAAAATGAGAAAAATAAAAATTAAAAAAAGCCGCAGCCGCTCCCATGATGTGGGAGTAGCAAAACGGCTTTTTCTAAAATCGTGATTTCCGAAAAGTGCACTTTTGATGCTTTTCGTTTGGGCTTGATATTCGTTTTGAACTAAAAGCGCATAGAAATAAACAACTAGATACTACTTTCTATAAGCTTTTGGGGAGTTATTGAGTACGCACAAGTACTCCTCAAAAACCGCTATCGTCAATTTTTACCGTGTTCTTGCACTGCGAGCCACTTACTGCCCCGTTCTCGACATAGGCTACCGATGTGCAACCATTGATGAGTAGTACAAACACAACCACTGCTAAAGTTTTCATGCTTCGCCCCAATAAAATACTGCTTCAATTTTCTTCCATGTGTTTTTTCCGACAATTCCATCATTGGAAAGGCCGTATTTTTGCTGAAACTTTTTGACACTCGCTTCGGTCCCATTACCGAATACTCCATCAGAATTTAAGCCGAGGTTTAGCTGTAGCTCTCGCACATCAGTACCACGGGAACCATTTCTTAGAGTACTTCTATCCAGTGACGCTCCAAACCCAAGTTTTAATGCGCGCTCAAAGTCGTGCGCGTATCCAGCGATAGTTTCCGATCTGTCTACTCCATTTATGATGCGGCGAGCATTTGTATAATCGGGAGTTTCTTGGTCTAAATAATCAGAGTATTTTTTGCCAGTAAACAAGCCAGTAGCCATACCAAGTAATGTAGCTTGCGCAGAGTAGATTGGAGTTAGGAGTAAATCGGGGTTATTTACTAGATCAACACCCTGCTCTAACGTGTCAGTGTTAAATAACAATTTGCTGAGACGTTCATAATTATATTTCCATGTCACCTGAACATCGCCACGACCGTAATAGGCTTGCCCAGTTACAGGGTCCAAGACCCCATATTCATGACCCACACCTTTACCGTCTTCCTCGACAGGCTGCATGTTATATGCTGTTTCGTGATAGACCGTTGCTAATGAGTAAGCTAAGTAGCTCAGAGGGATGTGCATACGTTTAGAACGCAGCAAAAAATAGGTAAGTATGTATCGATCACATCCTAATGATTGTGCTTTTGTCATTTCCCCTCGAAAAAAAACGGCGTTTATACGTGTCGATATCCCTTGTTGAGACAAGAAATTGAGCATGGTATTTCCTTTTTCCCGAATCCAAAGAAAAAGGCCACCCATTTATGAGTAGCCTTTACAGTACGTTCCAAAACCGTGATACGTTTGCATCCTTATAGAACACAATTTTTAACTTCTTCTTGCGCCTTTACTCTGCTCAGTCCCTTACCATAAACTTTGTTTGGAGGGTCTCCGGTATAAAGTAAAATAATAAATACCGCAATAAACAGGAGAACTAGAGAGAGTAGAAGATGAGTAAACCCAACCCATCCCTTTGATTCAGCGATACTGCAACAAATACACGCCACTACGACGAGCAGCATTAAAGCCCAAATATTCACCTTCACCTCTAAAAATTAACCACAATAAATTAAAGGTTAACTGTATGGATGTGTGCGCTTGTCAGTTATAAGAAAAAACCTAAACTGTGGTTTAAAAGGAGGTTAGATAGCTTAGAACAGTGAGTTGCGAAGTCTCATGCTGTCACAATAGACCAAAAAATTCGTAACGAATACCTTTTTATGCAACTTAAAACAGCTTATCTATCAGAACTGAAAATCAGCTCTATCTCATCGTCAAGCCTTCTTCCCGTTGGTATAAAACCCAGACGTTGATACAAAGAGAGCGCATTACCTTCCTCTTTATCCATAGTGGTTAGAGATACACCTTGTAACCCTATGAGTGACGCGTATTGTTTACTGAAATTTACTGCTTTCTTTCCTAGTCCATAACCTTGAAAGCGACGGTCAACCATTAAACGCCACACATATAAATGATCTTTTTGAAAGTGCTCATCGAACTCTTCAAGGACTCTAGGGTCGATTAGCGAAATTAAGCCTGCGGCTTTATCATTGATATATATTCCGTAACTAATGCTATCTTCATTAAAGCTTGCTTGTGCAATCCACTCTGCATTACTAGCGATAAGATGACTTTGAGACTCTCCGACTTTGAGATCGATTACTTGGTCGACAATATTACTATTCACTTTCAAGAAACTAATTTTATCCATACTTTTCACCTCAAGAATTTATACCTAGAATTTAACTATTTGAAATCCAAACTCTTGTTAAAGGTATTCCTCCTGCATTATCAGGATAGGTACCTTTGACATTATCACTAATTTGATAACTATTATGTTCGCGCCAAAGTGGCATAGAAATGCAGTTCTGAATAAGCCAATCTTCACAACGGTATAGTTGCGCTAAAAGGTCGTTTCTGTCACAACATTTCAATAGTAATGTATCAATGAATGAAACTAATCTTGTTTTTATATTTTCGGGAACCGAATACTCTATGGTTTCACTACATAACAACCACTTGTAGTAAGAGAAAAAGAGGTCATCCTGAGGAACATAACCAGTAATATCGACATCAAACTCCCCTACATTCCTATCAGCCAAAGACACTTCTTTAATATTTAAACCCTGCTTTTTAAGATATTGAATAAGAGCAATTCTTTTTACTTCTTTTTCTTTTGGTGAGACAAACCGAACAGAGCGCTGTGGTAGCTTACATTCTACAGGTGGAAGATTGAAAACTTTATCTTGATGATAACTAGTTACAGAGTTGGCCACGGGAAAAAGATCTGAAGCAGTTTGTTCGCAAAATACCCTCACATTCTGCATAATCCACGCCCGCTCTTCCAAAGTTAATCCATTTTCAAAACAGTTGAACTCTAATGACTCGCAGCCACTATTTAGAGGGAAAACAACTCCTTTATCGATATCTTTGTTAAACGTACCGTTATGTACGATAAATTTATCTTCAGGTACTTTATGGGCATCTATGCTCCAAAACTCTGCTCGGCTGATAATCGGCCTTTCAGAAAAATAATGTGTATTGCTTGCTAGTGTCCAGTTTGTCGAGCTAAAACTCTCTAACTTGAATGGACCAGTTCCATACGGAGGGGAACTATCATCTCTTCTTTCCAAATAAATAGATGAACTAAGTTCGGCCAAAAGGTGCAGTATTGTTGGGTCTAAATGAGACATATGTAAGATCACCCAATTACTATTCGACGTTACATCTTTAATATGGCGGTATAGCAAGCTTAAGATGTCGTTCGCTTCAATCCTGTTTTTGATGCAAACCTCTATGTGCGTGGGTGTAAGTCGCTCACCATTATGAAAATAGATGTCAGGTCTAATACGCAGCCATAACTCGTTACCACGATATTCGTAATGGTGTGCTAAATGAGGACGAATTTGCCCTGAAGACTGATCATACTTCAATAGCGTATCGAACATAGATTCTATGTACAGCTTTGACCTCGCATACTGTACCTTTAGAGGGTGCAACTCGGGCAAAGTGTATGGAACAAGTGAAAGCAAAGTGTTCTTAGAGCTTTCACTATTATCAATAAGATAATGAGCTAAATTTCCATAGAAAGTATCAAGGTAGTCAAACCTACTGGCTAGATCTGCAGCATCAGATAGCCGACCTTTAGTGCAGAGATGCTTTAAGGTTTCATCTAGTGCCCCCTCAAAACCCGTTAGAATTTTTAGTACAGACTTGTTTCCTCTTCCTTTGCCCGAGACCCAGTGCAACCATCCTTTTTCGGACATTTTTTTCATTATTTTTGGAACATTTCTAATCGAACACTCTAACTGAACAGATAAACTAGAAGTGTCGACTTTATGTTCATAGCAGATCGTGTATATCGAACATAATTTCTCAAATGTTTTCAAGCTAACCGTTGACACAAAAGGTGAACTTTTTTCTTTTTTCATGACAGTTTTTTTTCCCAGAAAACAGAGGATAATGAATATTAAAAATAGTAATAGAGGTTATAACATGTGTCCATTAAGCTATACATATCACACACTAAATGCAAAGGATTTAATAAAAGACAACAACTTATCTCAATCTCCACATCCTACAGTGAAGAATAATAAAAAAGCAAATCGATGGATTGTATTTTTTATTACGTCTATTATTTTAATAATATTATCATGAGCAAATTACTTGTAGTTTTACTTGTCTTGTTCCTAGCTTCACAATTCAATTTAAATCAAGAAAGAAAACATATAATATCATATAAATCCGAAGTGAATAAAAGGATAATTTTAACAAAAAAGTAATAGACCTAATACTATGATAAGATTATATTTTGAACTTAGAGTTTCCTTTGCTGTCTTACACTCACTTTAAAGAAACTTAAAGCCGTTTTATGATTAAAAAAAGCCTATTCTTGTACCTAGTAATCATACCATTCTCTTCGTTCTGTTTGGCTTCTCCATCCAAGAGTTTTGAAGGAGTTGTTTTAAATAACAAGGCCACTCAATTAAAAGATGTTTGGATTAGAATAAATAACAATAAAGTAAATGGTTATCTTGGTTGTAACTATCTAAAAGGTGAGGTTTCATTCACTGACGATAAAGTCTACTTAAAATGGTTTGTAAAAAGTAATGTTTTATGTCCAGTTACTATTCGGTATAAAGAGCAAGATATCATAAAATCAATGAAAATAATGAACCTTAAAAATGAGGATGGAAAAAGCTCTATTAAAGGAAGTTATGGAAACTATGTAATTCTATTCAATTAACCTTTAACTTTGGAATGTAACATGTACAAAATAAGAAGTTCAAACATTTTTATAATAACTTCATTCTCCCTAATGTCTGGATGTGCAGGTCTTGCCTGCGAATTACGTAGTGATTCCTCACTAACAGGAGAAAACAGCCATGAAAACTGTGTAAATAGAGTATCGAAACATATTCAAGAAAACGAAAAAGAAAAAGAGAGGAAAGAAAGAAACTTATTAGACAAGCAGTTATCTGAATCTCTTAAAAAATACAATGTAAGATGACGAACCTTAGATAACATACGTCACTCTTTTCATTAGCATTCATTCTAACCCTATCGGTGGTTGCTATTAACCACCGATAAGGTTGTCTAGCGCTATTATGTTAGATCTTCGATTGGAGCATTAGGCGCGTTGGTTTTTACCGACTCAATGCCTTTATCTCTAGATGCAGAGCTTTCATAAGATTGGCTTGTCCCTATCACTTGGTGATTCATTGCCTTTAGGTTAAACATGTATTTACCAGCAGAGGTCTCTTTCCTTTCATATTGAGAGTCGTAAGGAGAGTTGGTTTTTACTGAATCAATCCCGTTTTCACAGTTTGCTTTTGCTGTATAACCTTCACTAGCCAAAATGTTCTGTCCATTAGCTGCTTTTAAACGAAAACGAAACTCACCCGCGCTATCTTTATAAATTTCAAATTTTCCTGACATAGAACCCTCACAAACTATTGATAGAATTACGATTAAAAAATTAATACTCATATACAGTCATATAAAATGTAATCCCTTTTTCAAACTTTTCAATTAAGTTTGTCAATAAGCAGGCATCTGTCTCATTCATCCTTTATTTGGCTCACTTAACACAGAACTAACTAGCTCTCATCAATAGAGTTATAAACAAACAAAGGTAATTTTGAGAGGTAATTTAAATATCGGTAAATTCGCATTGATGCATAATTTAGTTGTGCATATGGTAAGCGCACTATCGTAAATGGAGATTATGTTGTGCAACCTAGAGGCAAACCACTTTCTGTACCACTACGTCCCAAAAATCCGACGGCACTTGAACTAGCTGTACACCGATATGAGGTTTCAGCTATTAAACTTTATAATCAAAGTTTGGATGAGAGCGACCCTAAATCTTTAAAAGCATCTCAAGAAGATTTGAAACACCTCAAAACTTTGAGACGTAGCTTAAGCGCACAGGTATCATTACAAAAACAACTTACAGAATATCAAGAGCGAAGCGCAGCTACTTCGCCAGACGATTTAATGGATGAACCTCACCACCCAACCCGTGTTTTAGCTAGAAACCTAACCAGTATCGGTGAAATCAAGCCAACCAAACGACATGATCCTCATCATATTATTATGGGGGCTGGGCAGTTTAGAAAAATGGAAATGATGCTGGCAAGACTCAACCTTCATACGTTTGGTCTTGGAATCAACGACCCATCCAATGGTGTTTGGTTGCCTCGAAATGTAAAAGACAAAGGACATTGGAGCTCTCCAAATGCTGAAGCACATAAGAAAATTCATCGTTATAACTATGAGACATGGATAGTGACACATTTGAGTAATGACTCTCTTAAAAAAGATGTATTCCTTAATCGTCTTCGTAATATCAAAATTAAATTGAAAACTTCTACTTACCCCGAAGGTATGATTTCTAACAAAAACCCGAATTGGAATGGTGAATAATGAACGTCTACCAATTGAAAGAGATGCCGCATGATTACAAGGCTTTGCAATTAGGCCCAACGGAACTCTTCGGAGCCATAGGTAAACAACATCTAATGACGATACACCGTCAACGCTCCCAAAACACGTCATTGGTAGATATCTGGAAAAATGTATCCGCTTCATTCGATGACGTTTTAGGAACTAACACTGACATCCCTGATGTGTCGTTATGGTCAATGACTTACCTTGTACTATCCCACCATTCTTACGAAATATTAAAGCCAAGCTTGGAAAATGAAGGTGAGTTTCTATTGGTAACTGTCGGTGAAGAACAAGTTTATATCTTTAACTGCCTCTCTTTTGGCCAAGAAGACGAATCTGTTTGCGTGAAGAAGTATCTTGATGGAATCGCAGATGGTTACGAAACACTTTATTTTGAAGAATCTGACATCGAGACGCGATACCTGTTTAAATCACGACTTGAAGGTTGCCAAAGACTGTATGCTACTGAATCTTTTAAACGCTTATGTGACCACCACGAGTTGCGTGGACTTCGATTTGAAGAAGAACTGCTGAGCGTGTTTTAGATGTAGAACTATCGTTCGTTTTGGAACACAATGGTTCTTCTCCGTTCAACTGTAGTTTTTGTAGCACTTTTATGTCGTGGCTTGCTTCATCAGTTTTAGCGCATAAGGCTAAGCCAGATAGAACGCTAGAGCATGAAAGTGCTATATTGAACACATCACGTCTTCAAGCCTCCCAAAAAAAAGGAATAATACTATGCCGACCTATCAGATCACTTACTTCAATGAAAAATGCGGCGTAATAGATAGTGAGGCTATCTTCATGAAAAGTCTAACGAATGCCAAGCGTTCTGCTGAGCATCATGCGCCAAAAGACATCAAGCAAATTGAAATCAAAGATTTAATGGGCAAAGTGCTGAGTCGATTAACGCTTGATGAGGGCTGGATTGATAACAACGAAGAGTGATATTACTTAGCAATCATGGTTCGTTTGGAGTGTCATCAATAAATACACAGGCTTGATTAGTTTTTCGTATTAACCTTTGACACAGTTTAATTTGTTTGTCTGTCAAAGCCTGTTCACGGTTGAGTTGATCGAGTAAACCTGCAAGCATGTCTCTGTCCAAGTTACTCAGTTTTTCAGAATGTATGAGGAGTGTCGTATTGATAAGTTCAGAGAGGTTTCTTGAGCTCACAATCCCCATTCCTTATCCCACTTCTTTTGTTCCTCAATCTCTTCTATTCGTTTGCGGACATCCTTTCTCTTTAACTCTTCTGGTATCCGCTTAATCCCTTTTCCTTTCGGATTAAGATCAAGTTGTTTCTGCTTTTGTGTCGGTTTAAGTAACTTGCTCACATATAATCCTATTTTTTAATGGTCAACTTAATTTCACACCACATCCATGTTGGCTATGAAATAGACAATGATACTACACAAGTCAGCACAAAATGGACACAAGCGTGTTATACGTTTATCTAAATTAGCTAAACTTAAAATTAATTAAGATAAGATTACCTCAATTAATTGTGGAATTTCACTTTTCATAAAAGTCTGAAAACATCAAACTTTGCTATTTATAAGAAAGCCATGCATACCAAAGTTAGAGTACATCATGTCTTCACTATGTTGACTTAGATACCAATGTTGTAACGTGCCATGTGCCAGTTTTCCTGTGGCAAACTTGGGCTTAACACATAGAGCCCAAAACCGTTAACAGTAGGTACCAAATCATCAAATTCTCAATTACTTTTAAGCAAAGTTGAATATAATTTTTCTTTGCTTAGAGTCGATTTCTTTAACGGTAATGTTTACTTGAGTGCCAAGTGTAAAAGTTGTCGTTTGGCTTGAGATTTTTTGTTTGATCGCATCAAATTCAAAATCGCCATTTTGAAAACTGGATAAAGGTATGAGACCTTCGATTCTGTTTTCCTCCAGCTCTACAAAAACACCAAAGTGCGTAACTCCAGAAACACTTCCCATGAAGTTTCGTCCAATAAATGGTTTCATGTAGTGACATTTCAGTGCTGATTCAACCTCACGACTAACTTCATCAGCTTGGCGAGATTGATGCGAACAGTGCACACTGAGTTGCTCAATCTCTTTTGTATCGTAAGGGTAACTATTCGAAACCCCTGCTAGCTGGCGTATCGGCTTGAGCTTCATTAACAGGCTACGTAATTTACCAGTAGTTTTCTCTCGAAGCTTGGCACGGATGGCACGATGAATGAGTAAATCAGGGTAACGACGAATTGGAGATGTAAAGTGCGCGTAAGCATCGTATGCTAAGCCAAAGTGGCCCAAGTTTTTAGGCGAATATTCAGCTTGGCTTTGAGAGCGCAGCAGCAAGGTACGTATTATGTCATACTCATCCAAATCTCGAACTTGATCTAAAAGTGCGTTGTAGTCGTGAGACGTTGGCTTGTCATCCCCCGCCAATGTTAGTCCTTTTTCCGCAAGTAACATTCTCAGTGAGGTTAGCTTTTTCATCTGAGGGCCAGAGTGGACACGATATAGGCTCGGTATTTTATTTAGCTCTAGAAATTGCGCAGTAGCAACGTTAGCGCACAGCATAAACTCTTCGATCATTCGGTGAGCGTCATTTCGAACAACAGGGACGATAGAGGCAATCTTCTTTTTGTTGTTTAGCTTAAAAGCGAGTTCTTGTGTATCAAAATCAATCGCTCCACGAACTTTGCGTTGGCCAGATAAATTCAAATATAAACGATGAAGATTCACCAAATACTGCGCAATATTATTTTTAGTGTTGTTGCTTTGGTATGTTGTTTTAGCCGAAGATTGCATGATAATGCGGTTAGCGTCGTCGTACGTTAATCTGGCATGAGAGTGAATGATGCCTTCAGAAAACTCTGAATCTAGCATGTTACCCTCATCATCAAAGGTCATCTCGCATACCATTACTAATCTGTCTTCATTGGGGTTTAGTGAACACAAACCATTAGATAGAGACTCTGGTAGCATTGGCACAACGCATCCAGGGAAATAAACGGATGTAGCACGACTCTGCGCTTCAAGATCTAAATGGTCATTTGGTTTAACGTAGTGAGATACGTCAGCAATTGCGACGAATAGCTTCCACTGACCGTCGTCCATTTGATACCCATAAACAGCATCATCAAAGTCTTTTGCGTCATCACCATCAATAGTGACAAAAGGTAAATCTCGATAGTCTACTCGTGATGTCTTGTCCTTTTCTTCTACCTGAGAGCCGAAGGCAGATGCAGCATCAAGTACGTCTTTATCCCATTTGTCATTGATTCCATGACGACGCAAAGATAATTTCACTTCTATACCAGCTTCTCCCGGACGCCCTAAGACTTCACCCACCTCAACGGTAGTTGGTTGTCTATAGTCTGGGTAAGTATTGATTTTACAGTGGACAAGTTTGCCGACATTTTTAGCAACCAGTTCATTTGGAGTGACGTAAATGGTTTGAGTTAACTTCGAGTTTTCTGGCAATAAGTAGAGTTTAGAGCCTTTTCTTTTTAACAAACCCACTATGTGAGTTGTTTTTCGCTCCACTATCTTGATAAACCGATGGTTTGAACGACCTTGATGCTGCGTATGCCCTTTCAACACCAGTATAATATCACCATCAAACACATGACTAAGTTGATGCTTTGGTAAAAATAGGTCTTTCTCATTAGCGTCGTAGGTGAGAAAACCAAAACCGTCTGCATGGATGCTTATCTTGCCAGTCACTAACGATGATAGGTCAACTCTCTTGTAGCCTTTTCTTTTCGTAAAAATAAGCTGACCATCACGCTCCATAGCTCTTAAGCGTTTTTTTAAAGCATCTTTCTCTGGCTCGTCATTCAGGCCAGATGAATGAGAAATCTGTTCATAGCTTAAGTAGCTTTTTACTTTATCGAATAGGCCTAGAATAGCATCTCGGCTAGGAATAACATTGTCATATTTAGTGTAGTTTAGTGATTGAGCGGATATATTTAATTTCATTTAATTCTCTTTTTATTCGCCAATCGCTTTTAATATAAACCTATTTATACGAGAAAAGCACTAGGCGAACTGATTCATTCTTGAATCAAGTTATTTATTATGTAGGTATTTATTGGCATTTTGCCAAAGATATATACTGAAATGACTTATTAGACGAGTCTATTTTCGTAGCAAAGTGAGGTAAATATTAACGTTTAAACTCAAGTGACTTGGGTATATAAATTTGAATGAAAGTTTGTGATGATAAAAAGAAGAGATAATGGGCACCAACGAATGTTGATGCCATAGAGTCTGTTACATTACAGTAACTTCGCCTGCTTGCAGACCTTTTTTACCTTGCTCAACAACGTAAGATACTTTTTGGCCTTCAGAAAGTGTTTTGAAGCCAGTTGAGACAATTGATTGGAAATGGACAAACAAGTCTTCACCACCACTCTCTGGAGAAATAAAGCCGAAACCTTTATTTTCGTTGAACCATTTTACTGAACCAGTTGATTTATTAGACATAGATACCTCTATATAAGATAATTTTAATATTAAATTCTTAGCTAATAAGCGCTATTATATGATTTAGAGATATATATTTTGTCGCAGGAACGTAAACGAGGGAATCGATAAAGAACTGAGAGAAATTTGATCTTAAAATAATTAAATAGCTCTTTTCTTAAGAGCTGATGTGCAGTATACCGATAAAATTACTAAAGGCTAGCTTTTTATTTTTATTTTCACCTTAAACTTTAACAGTAGCTCTCTCCCATCGAACGTGTTATGCAAAAGAAAACTCTAACTAGGCATTACTTTCTGGTACTAGTTACTAAAGAGCTATCACACGTTGTAATCTACAAAACCACAACAAAAATCAAAGGCAACCAGCTGATTAAGTTGAATTTATATTTCTCATCGAGTTTTATAAAGGCAAGCATTTATAAAAATGTTGCATCTACTCAAATGAGGAAAAAACGGGGAAATACCTATCTATTTACTTCAATGAGTGTATAGTGAAGTTAGCTCCAAAACGTGAGCTATTGATGAAACATACAGTTCGAGTATCTTCTTAGTTTTCTTTCGAGTCATATCGTTATACAACTCCCTTAGCAGCTTATTCTTTATCTTCCATTAAATAGCCCCAGTTTGGTTTTTAACTATAAAAATAGCTTCATAGATTGCAGCCCTATTTAAAAAGGTCCAACTTAAAATTTTGAACTAAACATGAAGTAAAAGTTCTTTTAGTTGTGATTTCTGACCATTTAGATACGTTATCCTTTGGAGCTATTCTTTATCATTGTTAATGAGCAATTATAGTCGTATGTTGAAACAGGCTTACTTCAGCCACTTTAGGCTATCTTTCATGTAAAAAATATAGCCTGTATATTCAATGTACTTTTGATGAATATGTTCAAACAGGAACAAGAATGAGAAAAAAACGAGATAAATCTCCAAGAAAATACAAAAAAAGCGGCTACGAGGTTAAGTTTGAGCAGATGGTTAAAGAATACCATGATGCCAAAGAGACGCTAGAATCAATGAAACAAGGTTCTGAGGAGTATAATAAGCAGAAAAATCTCTGCGAATCTCTATTTGCTAGTGCTGAACGCTTCTTTAAAAAAAATCAGTGATACTATAAAGAATTAGGCCTAATTCTTTAGTGATAGTGGTGTGCAGTGTCAACCGCTTCGCATCGCTATCATTCTCCCCATAGGTTCGTTTCGTTTTCCGGTACCTTGCAGTTGTCAAAAATTTAATGCTACCTTCATCCAGAAATAGCTTGGGTATTGATTAGTAAAATTAAGCCCCTCAAACTGAGAGGCACTCTACTTGACAAGAATACAGCAACGCTATTTATCACACTCTAGCCTAAATCCCATTTGTTCACGCTGAATCAGCATTCCACAAATCATTGATTCCATTAAAAGTAACAGTGAACGAACCTTGCCTTCCGTGCATTGTTTTTTGTCTTCTCTTGTTGCCCTTCTCGCAATCTCACTTTTGTTAAGTCCATAGACATAGTGAAGAACAAAAAATGTCATTGGCCTTGGGTTTTCCTTATCCATCATACAAGCAACCAACTTATCAATGACTAGAGCATCATCATCACATAGCTTATATCTTAAGTCTGGAGCCACAGGCAGGACATTCGATAACCCACACATCTGTGTATACCAATGACAACCAGTATTATTGTGTGACCAGTTTCCCCACCCTCTTAACAGTACTCGTGTACGTTCTAAATCTTGATCTTTCATATTGATACCATTACTTCAATTGCATGTTGGTGTGAACTAAGCTGACTCGTAGAAATACTCAAAGTTAGTACTCATCACGTCAGCTTTGGCCTTGTAGACTTTCTCAATGTCGTATAAGTCATACACTGTCCAGTTCTGCGGAGAGTGATAACTTTCTAACGTTTCTAAGCGAGATAGTCCGATACGTTCGATAAGTCCCCGTCGGTACTCTTTCACATTCCCCGATTTGTTCCCGTTGCATTCGTAGCACTGGCCATGGGCATTGTCTTCATTGAATCTAAGTTCAGGGGCTGCGCCTACAGAACGAAAGTGGCCGCAACACAGAGGCAAGTAGCGTCCACAGCTAGCACACGGTTTGCCGCTATCTCGTAACACGATAAAACGGTTAAATTGTTCTTGAGCTTTTTGAACTCGATACCCGTATTTCTTAATTTTCATTTGTCAGCCACAGCCCCATAAATCCAGTAAAAAGAGCCGTTAGGTAGATGAGAAACAAACTATCGAAATGGAAGCCACGCCCAGAGAAGAGAAAGCAGAATTGCAAGAATGCTGACGATACCACTGCTATCGCACTAACCACCGTAAATAAGGCAAATAACAGACGTATCATGCGAACTCCATAAAACGATATACGGCGTTTTGCATCTCCTGCTCGTCGTTAAATACTTGAAAAAGTGATTGGTTCCATATGACGTTAAAACAACCTTTGTACATTTTTTCGAATTGTTCTTGGTCTGCGTTCTCAAAAGCGATAGACCAAGGCCGCTTTACTGTTCCTCCATTAGGGAGCATTTCTAAATCAAAATAACCAGCTTCGATCATCACTTGGTATCGGTAGTTCTCAATACACTTGTAAGCCTCTGGGTCGCAGTGACTTTCTCGCTGTTTTTTTATTTTCGATAAGACGATGTTGGCAATCTCAATACCATGTGTTTCATACATGTCTTCTCGTCCAGCTAACTGACAGAATTGCTTCGCAGTTTCATGTGCTATGTAATACTCTGGTTCACTGATTAGGCTTACGTCGGGAGACCAATACTCGAATCCTAGGTGTATCAACGCAAAAAATTTACGGTGGTGCTCCAAAACACGGGCTTTCGCTTTAGACTTAGGCTTAATAGCCACAACGCGTCCACGCATCGTAGCAGCCTTTTCGCGCATTTCAGGTGTTGCGTACTGAATATAACCACCAGTACCAATTGCACCGATGATCTCTGTCGTTTCTTTTTTCGCCTTCACAGTTGAACAATTACGCACGTTTCAACTCCTTAAAGTGAATTCTTGGTTTCGCCAACTTTTGAGCCTTTTTGGCTTTCTCTATCATCAAGTCGACACGAAATTGAGTGTTCTCAGAGTCATCATCGTTAGCCGCGATCATCTGCTCATAATCTTTGAGAGTAATGCCATAATCATTCGCTATGTCGTTTAACATCTGATTCGCTAACTCACGCGCTTTGCGCCACTCTCCACAATTGTGAAAGTGCTTGTAGATATCCTCATATTGTTCACTAGCAACTTTTTGATTTGCCATATTCAGGCGTAGCAACTTACCCTCGATAAACGGCAGATCAGATGGAATGCCCCACTTTTTAGAACCGGCATACCAAAACTTCGGTAGGTAGTAGATCATCTCTCCCCCTGCAATCGCTCTCGGATTTGTCGTTGTTGCTGGATGAATTTCTTTAACTTTTCAATATCCGCTTGGAAACTGACAATAGCTTTATCGCCACCAGGAATGTTCCATTGTTGATGCTGCATAATGTTCTGCTGCAAACCTGCTACTTTAGATTCAGCTAGACGTATCTCGTTCTCAATTTGGGCTGTACAGTCAAGCTGAACTGGTGACTCTAGGTTTTTATTGCATCGTCCCTTGTTCTGCTCTTTGGCTAACCAAGAATTGATAAATCTAGGGATTCCACTTTTGGTCTTGCGTCTGGTGGGATTAGATTTCAACCAACCAAGCATGTTTCGAAATTCCTGATAAACATCTACAGACGGATACAGCTTTCTGAACTCGAATATGTCCTCCATGTACACGGAATAAATCTCACCACGACGATTCGTTGGAAGTTCAAATTCAGATTCAGGTTTTCTGGTTTCAAGCAATTCATCATTGCTTGGAACAAGATCTTTTAAAGGATCAATGGTTGGTTCTATGACTGGTTCTGTTACCCAATTTTGGGTACCTTTCAAATCCGTTTTTGGGTACCTTTCAAGTCCAATTTTGGGTACCTTCGGAAGGTGTCCATTTTCGGGTACCTTCTCTTCAGGGCTCGTGGTTCTTGATGATTTTGGGACTTGGTGCTTCACATCGTCTTCTATGCCTAACAATTCCCATACAACAACCTGTTTCGTTGACCCCTTTCTTTTCCCAGAATCTCGAATGATCCCAAGCTCTTGCATTACCTTTAGGTTCGAACGAATTGTTTTGATGTTTAAGCGAGTATCGAGCTCTATACGCTCCGCACTCGGATATGCTCTATGATACTCATCAGCTCGATCGGCAAGAGATAGAAGGATTAACTTCATCGTGGCCTTGATATCTTGTCGCCACGCCCAATCTGTAGCTCGTCTACTCATATTCTTGACTTCCAGCGCTACGCTGCGCTTTTCTTATACGCCTAGAGGTAAAACCAACAACCCTCTCACCAATCGTTAAGCGTTTGACTTTTATGGCGGTCAAACTCGCGTTGCTTTTCCAGCAATATATTCGTAAGCCCCTGATAACAATCAACGGTCTTTCCCGCCACGACTAACTCTTTAACCGTAAACTCTCCATCTCTGATGACGACTTGAACTGGAGCAGTGATTGTTACGATTTCAGAAACGGGAATTAATGATTTATCAATTACGCCTTTTTTCATTTGTCTATCCCATAAACTCGAATCGCAGCTAACTTGCTCGCGACAACTCGTGCAGCTGCTTCAATAGCAGCTGACTTAATAGCTTTCGCTTCTTTGTTGTCGATCATTTGGTCATTTGCGAGTGCTCGGCAAATCTCGACATTCGCTTCACCAAGTGCTGCCATCTCTTTGATCTGGATTTCGCTAAGCTCTTCCGCGTCAAGTTCGAATTCCGCCATAGGAACAAACAAGCCACCGCGTTGGCCTGCGCGATATTGAGCCAGACAGTAGGTGTCGGCGTGGATTTCCATTGCTTCTAGATCTTCATCATCGAAAAAACGACAACCGTTTCGCTCATAGAGCTTGTTGTTGAAGGTGGTTTCAGACATACCAATTGCGCCAGCTAAAGCACCTCGACCTCCCTTGGTCTTCTTGATGATTTCTTTGACCACTTCTTTTTTCGAGTCAAATTTCACTAACATAATTAGATTTTCCTTGTAGTTATGCGGCTCTATTGATTGCTGTACTATTGAGCTGCTCTTTAGTAAGAGAGATAAGCAACTCGGTGGAAAATTTTGACTCTGATAGAGCCTCAATCTTTTCCGCGTAATCAGATTCACCAGTAATTACCGTCCTAGGCAAACAGTTCTTAGCTTTCCACTTAGATACTGCTTTTGGCGTTACAGAGCATGCTTTCGCAATATTGCTACCACCAAGTTCGTCAATGATTTTTTCAATTGATAATTGTTTCATTAATTACCCTCTAAATATGTACTTTTGGTACATCATAACTATGAACTGATAGTGCCGTCAAATCAATATAAAATTGTACCTATGGTTCATGATGAAAAATTGCGTGAAGATTTCTCGGTTAGGCTTGCGCAGGCCTGCTCTGACGCTGGGATTGAAGAACATGGTCGAGGGGTAATTCTCGCCAAACGACTTGGTGTTACTCCAAAAGCAGTAAGTAAGTGGCTGAATTCAGAATCAATGCCAAGACAAGGAAAGATGAAAGAGCTGGCCAAGGTGCTAAATGTTAGTGCATCTTGGCTTCAATATGGTGAACCAGATAATGGTGTAGAAAACGTCACCCATCTAGATATACAACCATCGCACAAGGGTGATTTTCCTGTGTTAGGAAAAGTATCAGCCGGTAAATTTAAAGAAGCAGTTCAACACTTTGACCTCGAATACCTCTCAACAACAGTAAAATGTCATCCAGACTCATACTGGTTAATTGTTGATGGCCACTCAATGACAGCACCACAAGGTTCAGGAGTATCCTTCCTAGAAGGCATGCTGATATTGGTTGACCCAGAACGCGAATATTGCAACGGTAACTTTGTAGTGGCTTACTGTGAAAACAAACATATGGCTACATTCAAGAAAATAAGCATCGAGCCTGAAGGCACATTCTTAGTGCCTTTAAACCCAGACCCTACTTACAAGCGCATCAATATTGCAGAAGAATTTTGTGAGATTGCTGGTGTAGTTGTTGATGCTAGGTGGAAGCTGTTTTAGTCACAGAAACCAACTATGCTTGAAGAGTTCAGTGAGAGTTAGACATCGATAAAAGACACACCATGCAGACGCATTAAGTTAACTTGATACTCAACCAAAGAAGATACCGCCTTTATGGCGGTTTTTTTGTACCTAAAATTCATTATTTTTCAATATTTAACAAATACCCTCACATTGAAATGTACTTTTGGTACTTTACAACAAGTGAACTTGTGGTACATTTTATTCATCTACACGAAAAAGTGCTCTTTAACAAATTAAGCCATGAACGACTAACCATGTTTGCGATAGCTGCATGTTAGGTCACTCCGAGCATCCAGTGACGGAGGACAGAAATTCACTGAAATAAAGCTTGTGTACCTCTACGGATACCGGGTGCAGCTTCTTATCGATGATGGAACCGCATTTGCTGGAAAGGCTTAACTGTGTGAACGACACGATAAGTATACAAGTCCCGCTCGTCTCAGCGGATCGGTAGAGACAAATTTGGCTTTCTTATGAGAGCCATTTTGAAATGCTCTTAACGGTCGGTCGATTTTGATAGTGACAACCGACTGAGCCTTGATAAATCGCGTTAGGAGCATTTCAAAATTGCGGTATCGGACCGGTCTTTAAGATCTGTGTATTAATTTTTATCCGGTACCGCAATTTACCCTAGTACACACACGTCCCAACAAGCATAAGACTTTCTTTAGAGGTATTAAAGAGCGCACCCATTGCAACCTCTCTCCCACCTAGCCAGCTCTGGCTTATGCGTGCTCTGTTTAATGTCTCTACTGAGGAATTGACTGTGGACAGACCTTCCCGAGAATCCGTTGAGCAGTTCTGGCTCTCGGTAAAAAAACTACCGCACGATCGAAAAATTATGACCGATTACTGCCGGAAGCATGGTTTCCGTAGTCCTGACTCGGTTGAAGAAAATTTTGAAACTGCATCTTCCCTCAAAATTCAAGGCAGCTTAGCTGTATAAGGACACCTTAAAATGGCTGATAAGTATTTCAAATTAACCTGTAACAAAAAGGTATCGCACAAAGCGGTAAAAGAATCTGGCGATTTAGAACCTGTAATTCACTACATTAAAGCCGCAACCCAAGAACTAGCCAAATCGGAAGCTGTTTGCAAGGTTGAAGCAACTCACCCACTATGCACCGAAAATGAAAATTCCGAATACAGTGATTTCTTCAAAGGCGTTAAGGCCGAAAAAATATCAGAAGAAGATTACAACTCAGCAATTATAGAATTAGAAGCCAAGGGGTTTGACGAAGACGAGTTCATTCACTCAGATGAACAACAAATAAATGTTCCGGATACTCCGTACCCTACCCTAGGCCAAGATGGATACTACGACACAAAAGATCCTCAAGTTGAAGATTCCTCTTTCATTTACAGTAGCGAAACCGACAGTATGAAAGCTGCTAAGGTCTTCATTCTGAGAGTTGGCCATAGCCAATATGCTTACGGGTTCCGATTTAAGTTTGGTGACTTCGATAAGCACGAAAAAATGAACTTAGACCGAACCGAAGAAAAACGTGACGACGCGATTGATAAAGCGGTGGAACGCCTTGAAAAATTCCTAGATTACCAAGATGAGTTTGGCCCAGAAGACCAAAAAACCTTTGTCTCCGCAACGATGAAACATGATTTTTATCATGCATTTCAAGAACCCAGTGAACTGTTTATAACAGCACTATCACAGCACCCAGACGCAAAGAACGCATTAGAAGCCCACAGCGATTATTTAGAAGTTGTTGAAGGTCATTTTGCGGATATCTGGCCTTTAGATAAATCCCCAAATCAAGCAATTGAGCATGTGGACTCAATGGTAACGATTGGTGTTCTATACGATTTAGAAGCTTTCACCGAGAGCTTGAAACCTTACCTTCCTGCCGTACTAACCGAGAAAACGAAAGAGTCGATGAAACATATTGAAGATGTTATCGACAAGCCAGCAGCCAATGAATCCATCATTGAACCTAAATGCTGGAAAGCCGCTCTCCCTGTAACCGATGAATTACACGTCGTTATTGCAATCCGAGATTGTGGTGACGAGGGGTGGCAATATGCTGTCGAAGGCAATCAGAAAGCAGAACGCGCATTCGGTGACGCTAACGACTTTGGCTGTGAGTTTGCTACCACCCGAAAAGAAGCGATCAAGATGGCTGGTCAGGCAATTATTGACGCTCTGTACAAGTACGATAGCTCATTAAGTCTAGCTAAGATTTTTATGAAATCTCCATACATTCAGGAGTTCGAAGAAAATTGCATTGAGGTGATGGATGGCGAAGACTTACCGCCTAACGAATGTTCACCAATAGAAAATGCAGTACGTGGACGCCTAGCTCTTCGCCCTACAGCAAGAATGACAGAGGGCGAAGTAAAACTCGCTATGGATGCACTACAACCTCACATCACAGCTCAAACCGACATCGAAAAACTAGTGGAGACAATTAACGGATTGGAAAGATGTGGGGTTTTATTTAATGAAAGTGAGGCTGAGTATCTAGTGGCCAGATGTACGGTTACTAAAAATAACATTCAACACAAACCAACACATAATTTAGAAAATGAGTATGAATGCTTTATTGCCGAAATATTTTCTCGCATTAGTGATGGTAGTCCATATCTAACAACAGAGCAGTATGAAGAGGCAGGAGAGAAGCTTGCTACTGTAGTAGATGAACTCATTAATTGGCACAACGGAGAACGGGAACATAACGGAAAATACTTAACGTTCGTTAAAGACAAAACACTAGAAAACATACGCAACATTGATTTTGATGATGCAAACGAGGTATCAAAATCATTTCTAAACATCCGAACTCTTCGCGCTGTCTTTCGAGAAAATATCGAGCTTATTGAAAGTATGGAGCCAGCATCCAACACTCTGATATCAGAAGTAGAGTATCCATCTCTCTTGCTCGCCATAGCTGAACGCTTGGCACATGAAAGTCACGCAGTAACACCTGAACGTGCCTATACCCACTTATTAAAAATCATTACCAAAGACACCGACATTAACGCTTTAGCTGATTACATCAAACAGCTTAAAAATCCAGTGATCATTTGGCATTCAACTGAGTCGGTTAACCTAGTAATGAAGTTTACTAGCCAACCCAAAGCCGTTGGTAATAATGAGCTTTCAAGTGGCAATAATGAACAAAAAGAAGCCCAAAAGTTACTAGAACAAGGCAAAAAAGAACCAACCGATGGTAATGGAAAGCCTAAGGTTACCAAAAACGCACCTTTACCCGAATCTGCTAATGATGAGCATCTTGCCGATTCTGATAGCAACATTAGTGGCACTGACGTTCCTCAAAATATTGTAGAGCAAGAGCCAGCTAACGATCCTGAAATTCCAGATGTCGATTTAGACGAAAGTAATTCAAATATGGGTATTTGGAATCAATCATTTAAAACCGATTTGAATTTCACCAAGCAAGACCCATCGACAGGTCGATTATCCATCAATGCTCAATACCGCCAAATGAAAGCAACCGAAATATTTGGTCCTCGTGGTAAAGGCTGGGGTGTCGATGTTAAGCGGGAGTGGACTGAGGACGGTTTGCCAATTTTCGCTAACGGTACGTATACCGGAGTGAATGAGTCTGTCCACAACATGGAAGTCGAGCTTTGGTACATCCACCCCAACAGTGGCGATCGATGCACATTAACAGCTTTTGGTGAGACTGAGCGTTTCTATTGGTCACACAATTACAGTCGCATGATCAAAAACGGAGAGTGCCGTAAAAAATCACTTACCGACGCGACAGGTAAAGCGCTTTCAATGTTAGGCATTTGTGGTGACGTATACATGGGTGAATACGACGATGAAAACATCATCAACCGTTCGCAAATGACGAAGACAACCGACAATGCGCTTAAACAGCTTGAGTTTGATGCGAAAGCAACACAACAGGCGCTAGATAAGGCTAAGTCATACACTGACAAGTTCTCTACTGCTCCTTCTCTGGCAGAAATCAAGCGACTTCAAAAGCTAGCTGAAACAGCTCTGGATGCAATCCCTACCCACGACAAGGCAAGCAAAGCCAAGAAAGACAAAGCGCTATCTCGAATCGCGGAGCAAGCAGAATCGGCAATAAAAGACTTCAACGCTGACATTAAAGATAAGGATCAGGCAAATGGCTGATAAGACAGAAAGCATGAACAATATTAACCAGCAGATCTTTGACCTGTTGGAGCTGGCCAAACAAGAAGAATGGGACGAGCAGACCATTGCGGATAACTTGGCAGGTATCGAGTGTTCTATTGATGACAAGCTCATGGCCTACCGCCGATACATGGATAAGTTAGAAACAGCAGCGAAGCTGGCAGATGCGGAGAAAAAAGTATATGCCGAGCAAGCAAAACCATACGGTGACCGCGCCAAGTCTTTAAAAGACGAACGCAGTCGAATGACCTACCCGCTTCTGAATTTATTCCAAATGTTAAATATCGAAAAAATGAAAGGTGCATACGGTACTTTTTACATCAAAAACAATCCAGCCAAACTTCGATATGAGGAAGCCCACCTTCCTGAGAAATATCTAATACGCGAAGTTCGTTTTGTCCCTGATGAGGACGCAATAAGAAAAGCGCTAGATGATGGTGAAGAGCTAGATTTTGCTTGGTATGAATCTCAGCCTCAGCAAGTCGTACTGAGAAAGTAAAAATGAGCATATTCACCCTACAAATTGAGCCTCACTTAGCTGAGGCATTTTTTCACTACTTAAAACAACGGGGCTATTTAATCTACCCACCAGTGAGCCCTTCTTCACCACAAGTAGCGAGGCGTGGTTCGAGCCGACACACGATATCTACTAAGCCTACGGGTACACTCGTTGTCTCTATAGGGCTGCATCTTGAAGCAATGAAATTTCTCACTACTATAAAATAAGAAACCTATTGCATTTCATGAGCTAAATATAAACAACCAGTCTCATCGAGACGCTATTACCGTCGCTCGTCAATCTGCAAAAAACAGAGGTAATGCTATGAGTAACTCATACAAAGAAGAACTACATGTACGTTTGATAAATGTCGTGAACACTAAATGCAACATTTTAGGGTGTGATAACTGTGACCTAAAATGGGATGGTGGTTGTAGCGCTACAGACTTGGAAGCAAAAATCATCGAAATTGAAATCAAAGAAATGAACTCTGACACAAGTTCAAATGATTAGGTAATCGGAGACTTCTAAAATGCGTGAAATGACCATTCCCCAATACAAACGCAATTATTATCCTGCTCTTTGCAGCCAAACTATTCGAAATTGGATCAGACAAGGAATCCTTCAGGCTCGTAAAACACCTACCGGCCGCTGGCTCATTTGCATACCTGACGCAGCGAATGACTCAGAGTTAACTACTACACCCAAAGCAGCACAGCTTCTAAAGTTGATGAACGGAGGCAGTTAACCTATGAATGCTCGCAAGCGAACGACTGGTCGTGAGCGCCTTCCCCAACACTTGTATGTAGAAAAACGAAAAGGCCAAACAAGGTATCGCTTTACTCTTATCGATGGTACCAAAATGCTAATGCCGGCTGAGTTTTCTTTAGATGATATTATTGCAGCAGCTAACGCATACAATGACGAGCATAGACCAGCACAACACTTCCAAATTTCTCCTAGATCTAGAAAAGACAAATTCAACCGCCCGATGAATGAGTGGCTTGAGCATGTAATGGTTAGAATTAAAAACGAAGAAGAACTGTCAGCAGAAATCCTTAGACAAGTATCGAGTGATATAGCTCGACTTAATGAGTTTTTAGGAGACAAGTTTTCCAAGTCAATTAACTTAGAAACCATGAACGACTTTCTAAATACATATTATGGTGATAAATCCAAAGAGGTTTATAACAAGAAACTTTCTCGATTAAAGAAGATCTTTAGCTATCTAGCAGATGAATCCGCAATTGGTGAAAACTTCATGTTGAACAAAAAACCGAAACGGCTAAATGGTTCGGATAATAAGAAAGAACGCTTGGATTTAGATATAGAGGCATTCAAAGCAATTGAAAAAGAGGCCCCTCTATTTTTAAAAGTAGCGATGGGGTTATCGATTCAATCGACTCACGCAGTAGCTGAACTACATAGAATAAAATACCGTATACCAAAACCAAAACCGGATACATGTGGAATTGTCTGGTTTGATACTCCAAAACCAGAGAACGGAGAAATTGTATTTGGTACCTTGTACATACACCGAGCAAAGGTTAAGAATGCTAAAACGTCTTATGTTGCTATTCCGGTGACAAGCGCTATCAAAGAAGTTGTAGAGCTATCTAAAACAGATAAGCTACATTGCCCTTACGTAGTGCATCGTAGACCTGCAAGAAACAATAATATCGCTAAGCAATGTGACCACCGTTACCAAGTGACCAGTCGCATGATCAGCGAAACATTTTCCAAAGTACGCGACGAACTCGGTTTGTACTCTAACGTAGAAAAAGCTAAGCGCCCTACTTTCCATGAAATCCGAAGGCTATCGGCAAAACTCATCGATGAAATGGGTGTAAACCCTCGCCAACGCATGGCACATGCCAGTGATAGAACCACTCAGATTTACACTGATAGTCACGACGTAGAATGGCATGAAGTACCAGCCATAAGCGTCGCAATATAGCCCATTTCAAGCGCTGTACAAACTACTGTATTTTACCACCTTTTTACCACCCTTTTACCACCCCCTCGAACTTTACTCAGTACTAACGCAGAGTAATAACAAGGGGATAAAAAAGGAAAAAAGAAGGAATTTCACTTGAATATCAATAAGTTATAGACACAAAAAAGCCCACCAAGATGTGGGCTTTTTCTAAAATTTGGTGGGTCCGGGCGAACTCGAATCGCCGACCCCTACCATGTCAAGGTAGTACTCTAACCAACTGAGCTACGGACCCAAATTTTTATGTTCCTAACCATTCAATTCAGAATGGTGCGTCCGAGTGGACTCGAACCACCGACCCCCGCCATGTCAAGGCGATACTCTAACCAGCTGAGCTACGGACGCATTTCTCTGGAACGACGAGGATATTAGCTATAAGCGAACGACGGTGCAAGCACAAATTTACCAACTTTGAACCGTTTGGCGAAAATGTAAACTCAACACGCGTTTTCAGATGATTTTATCGACAAGGACTGAGCCTGCAGGGTTTAAAAGTGTGATCTATATAACTTTTATTATCTCACTTAATTGTCGTAAGGCACTTCACTGAGCATCCAAATCTGTAAGGTTTGCGATACCTTAGGGCAAGTGCCGAACAAAATCTGATATTTAGGTTTAAATGGTTCGCCGATATAGGTTGTACGAATCAACTCTCCTGTTTTGACGTCCACTTGAGTGCTCACCCTGCCTTTGAAGTTTTGAAATATGACAAACTGCTCACTGTGGTAAACCATTTGCTCTCGGTAAAACAAGAAATGATCTTGGGGTGTCTCTGTCAATTCACACTCCAGTGGTTTCAAATTAGGTATCGCACTAACATTAGATGCGATGAACAATGCTGACAAAATCCATCCGTATCGCATATGGCTGCCCTATTCTGCACTCTTTTTCAAAGTATAGGTCTTGCCTTGAGGACAGATACAAAAAAGGCTTTGATCATCTCTAATCAAAGCCCCTTATTTCTGCAGGTTAATTGTCGTGTTTAGTCGTCCGCCTCAAACACAACGTTATAATTTTCGGTGTATGTACAATTCGGCTGACGGCTACAAGTAAAGAAACGTCTCCCTTTGAACTCACCTTGGCTTGCGGTTTTAATGATCATCGGACTGCCGCATTTTTTGCAAAAGCGCACTTCTTTATCGGGCGCAATCAAATCAATGTGTGCCGCAAGCAAACGACGTAATCGCCCAACTTGATAACTGTGCTTTATCGAGGCGCCAATTAAAGGCAGGTTGGCCGTCTTACAAACATGAATCAATAACTTTTGTCTTTCTATCTTACCCTTGTTTAGCTCCTGCCCATTATCCAATTCAACGATAACGCGCGGCTCTAGTGTCCTTGGGTCACAAATAACGTAATCAAAATAGCTTCGAGATATACGATTGTTCGCGACAAAAAACTGCTTCTTATTTTTGATTTCTTTTGGCGTAACCAAACTGGACATGTTTACTTTCGCGAATACTACGGCATGCTCCCCGACCGCCGCTCTTAACGCATTATAGAACGCACCCTCTTGACCTCTGAGCAGAGGGCCTTTCGAGCGATAAGGATAATCACGCGTGTCATCGTGCTTAATCACGTACTTTTGAATAACAAAGAAGAATAAAACCAGAAGAACAACAATGATAAAAATGTTGGTCATAAATAAAGTGCATCCAAAACAACTCGTTGCTCAAAGCGTAAATGGAAATGTTATGCAGAGCAACAAAACCTCGCAATTTTGAGGCGCCACGACGATAGCGAGAAACAGAAAATTTTGCTCACCAATAAAAACGAGCCAATCACACACTTGGATTGGCTCGTTTAAATTTTGTTAATACATTATGTATGCTAAGAATCAACTATTAGCGTCTGGCTGATTCTCTGGCATCGCATCAATAAAAGCTGGCAGTTGATTGCATGACTGCACAACAGCGTTAATGGTTGGATAAAGAGAGGTATCTACACCAAAGCGTTGTGCGTTATAAAATTGTGGTACCAGACAAATATCGACAATAGATGGCGAGCTTGTCAGGCTAAACTTGCAATCACCATTTAGTTTACGATGCTTCTGAAGTTTCTCTTCTAATGCTGTAAAACCTTTGTGGATCCAGTGATGAATCCAAGCGACTTTGCGCTCTGGCTCGCAAGCTAACTCCCCCTCTAAATACTGTAGAACTCTTAAGTTATTCAGGGGATGAATCTCCATTGCAATATCCTGAGCCAAAGCTAGCGCTTGGTATCGAAGCGGCGTTTGCTCGGGGATCACAGTGACATCCGGGTAGTGTTCTTCTAAGTATTGAATGATCGCCAGTGACTGGGTTAACTGAACCTCCCCATCCACCAGCAAAGGAACCAGTTCAGAAGCGTTTAACTCATGGTACTCGTCACTGTGTTGTTCGCCACCATTGCGCACCAAGTGTACCGATTTTGAATCATACGATAACTCTTTAAGATTCAAGCAAATACGCACACGATACGCCGCCGATGATCGCCAGTATCCGTACAAAATCATGCTATCGCTCATATCGTCTCCCAACCAGCACTGTTAGTGCTTGAGATATTGGCTAACTTGTTGGTCAATCGAACCGAATATGTTGTTGCCATCCGCATCGAACATTTCCAATCTAATTGAATCTCCAAACGACATGAAGTTAGTCGACGGCTTACCATCACGAATGGTTTCAATCATGCGAACTTCCGCGATACATGAATAACCAACACCACCCTCCTCAATCGAAGTGCCATGTTCGGTGCCTTGCTTATTAGATACCGTGCCAGAACCTATAATTGCCCCAGCAGATAGCGGGCGCGTTTTAGTCGCATGAACAATTAAGTCTGCAAAATCAAACGTCATATCGATACCCGCATTTGGGCGACCAAACGGCTTGTGGTTGTATGTCGAGACCAGTGGTAAATGCACTTTGTTTTCGTACCACGCTTCGCCGAGTTCGTCAGGTGTTACTGCCACAGGAGAAAACGCAGAAGAAGGTTTAGATTGGAAAAAACCAAACCCTTTAGCTAATTCTGCGGGAATTAGCCCACGCAGTGAGACATCATTCACCAGCATGATCAAACGAATCGACTCCTGAGCCTCTGCAACACTCGCGCCCATTGGTACGTCACCAGTTACCACAGCCACTTCACCTTCGAAATCAATACCCCATTCATCACTCGCAAACTCGATGTTGTCACAAGGACCAATAAAGGCATCAGAGCCTCCTTGGTACATCAACGGATCCGTCCAAAAACTCTCTGGCATTTCAGCGCCGCGAGCTTTTCGAACCAACTCAACGTGGTTTACGTAAGCACTGCCATCAGCCCACTGATAAGCGCGAGGAAGCGGCGACTCGCAGTAGTGCGCTTCAAACTCTTCATACCCTGCAACCGTGCCATTGTTCAGTGCAACGTATAGCTCTTCCAGTTGCGGTGCTAGCGTATCCCAGTTATCAAGTGCCACCTGCATCGTCGGTGCTAAGTTCATGGGGTGGAAAATTTCTGTCGCTGGTACGCAGCGCGTTAAGTCTTTGCTCACGACCATCAACAGACCGTCACGAGTGCCATTTTTCTTGGTTGCTAATTTCATCCTTGCCTCTTACTTCTCTTGCCAGCTATAGACGTATTCTTTGTTTTCTACTTTTTCCAGCTCATCCGAAAACTGAAGTGCGTGACGCGTATCAATCATGACCGCGACTTCGTCGGCAAAAGTCTTCTTATGCTCTCGCCCTGCCTTGAAAGCTTTCGGGTGAGGGCCATGTGTAAAACCTGCTGGATGGAATGTCACCATACCCGCTTCAATGTTGTCACGACTAAAGAAGTCACCTGCATGGTAGAACAAGACTTCGTCATAATCGTCATTGTTGTGGTAGAACGGTACTTTGAGCGCTCCAGGATCACTTTCAATTGGACGAGGAACGAAGGTGCACACCACAAATCCTGCTCCTACAAATGTAGTATGTGCAGAAGGCGGTAAATGGTAACGATGTGACATAAGTGGACGAATATCACGCCAGTTCACTTTTACTACCGCCAAATCACCATGCCACCCAATCGCATCCAGCGGGTTGAATGGGTAAGTGATAACACTGACTTTATCGTGGCGTTTCACCTGAACCTGTGTTTGATTCTCAGAATATTGAGCACGGAACTGATCGTTGATCGACGGCGTTTCTAAAACCGCCGGATCAAACACCGCGTGGTTTCCAACCATGCCTTTTTCGGGCAATGTATAAGCCGCATCGGTGTTTTCAATCATCAGAATGAACATCGGCTCGCTTGGTTCTAAATGCCAGCTCGTTGAGCGCGGGATCATGACATAATCCCCTTCGCTCACTTTCAAATGACCATAATCACAGTAGAGATCTGCCGTACCTTGGTGGATGAATAGCAGTTCGTCGCCATCTGCATTTCTCACCAAGAAGTCCATTTTTTCATCCATACGCCAAACACGAACTTTACAATTCGCGTTGTGTAATAGATGCGGGACTGCCCAAGGGGTAATATGGCTGGCTTTTTCGACTAGATTAAAATCAAACGCTCGTGGACGTAGCTCGCCCTCCCACTCAGACCACCCCGTTGGGGCATGTTGATGATGAAAATGTGTTGCGGGGCCGAAGAAGCCACTTCGACCTGCCTCACGTTCATAAATTGCCTCTTCCGGGAAGTCAGCATGTGCTTGTTTAGAGCACACTCCCTCCCGATGAGGGAATGTGATCCATTTATGCATCGCTCAATACTCCTCGGCGAATTTGGTCTTCTTCTATCGATTCAAACAACGCTTTGAAGTTACCCTCGCCAAAGCCTTCATTGCCTTTACGTTGGATGATTTCGAAGAACACAGGGCCGATAACGGTTTGAGTAAAGATTTGTAGCAAGATGCCATCTTTCGTTGGCGCACCATCAATAAGAATCTGCAAATCACGAAGCTTGCTTACATCTTCGCCGTGGCCTTCAACACGCTGATCGACTTTCTCGTAATAAGTATCTGGCGTTGGCATAAAGTCCATGCCTCGCTCACGCAAGGTTTTGACCGTTTCGTAGATGTCGTCAGTGGTCAATGCGATGTGTTGAATACCTTCGCCATTGTATTCACGGATAAACTCTTCAATCTGTGATTTATCATCTGACGACTCATTGATAGGAATTCGGATTTTGCCGCAAGGTGCGGTCATCGCACGGCTGACAAGACCAGTCAGCTTACCTTCGATATCGAAATAACGAATTTCGCGGAAGTTACCAATGCGCTCATAGAAACCAGACCAGACATCCATGTTGCCTTGCTTAACGTTGTGCGTTAAGTGGTCGATTTCGTAAAGACCAACATTCGCTTTTGATAAACGTTCATCAGCATCATCATAAAAACGAAAATCGACATCATAAATACTCTGCTTTCCATAACGGTCGACAAAATAAAGCAAGCTTTCACCGATGCCATAAATAGCAGGAATGCTAAGCTCCATCGGCCCAATTTCCGTTTTATATTCTTTACCGCCATTCTCTAACGCATGCGCCAGAGCAACGGTGGCGTCTTTCACACGAAATGCCATGCCACAAACCGACGGACCGTGAACTTTGGCGAATCCCTCAGCTTGGCTATGCGGCTGCGCATTCACAATAAAGCTAATGTCACCTTGTCGATATAACCACGCTTCTTTTGAGCGATGCTTTGCAATCTCCGCAAAACCTAACGATATAAACAGATCTTTAAGCTGTTGAATGCCTTTGTTGTCAGCAGCGGTATATTCAACAAACTCAAATCCGTCTGTTCCTAGTGGGTTATATGCATCAACCATGACTTTCTCCTTGTCTCAGTAGCTTTTGTTTGGACTTATTTTTCTAACTTGGCGCAGGTCTTGAGAAATTGGAATACGTGGGGAGAAATCTTTATCTTGGCGATTTTTACGCATAATTGTAAAATATATGTTACACACAGGAGGCGCGTCGAACCCACTTTCGTAAACATCAAACAAACTGCTTATTTTCAATATATTAGATTGATATTTTCGGCTTTACGCCAACACACAAAATGTAAACAAGTTGTTACCTTGGCATTTTATCTTGGCAACGTAGCTCAAAAAGTAAAAGGGGATGGAAAGTCTATTGCACCCTATCTCTATCCGATTTATTCATTTGATCCTGCAAAACATCAAAAGTAATGTTTCGTGACGCTTCATACAGTTCGAAAGACTCATCGGTCAGAATCGTGTCATGGATACCCCTTTATTGATTCACCTCAGTTTTATTCAAAAGTAACTGTGCCATAAGTGGTGCTCTGTTCCCTATCGAGCCGAGCCACAAGGCTTCACGCTCGATCAGAAAAAGAGACATCTAATGACACACATTAATCAAGAACGCCTAGTTAAACACTTTTGCCAACTAGTACGTATCGACAGCGAATCAAAAAACGAAAAACAAATTGCAGAAACACTGGCAGAACAGCTAGGCGAGCTAGGCTTTACCGTACGCAAACTTCCAGTGCCTGAGCACATTTCTAACGGTTTTAACGTGTACGCCCGTTTAGACGGCAAAAAAGACGGCTCTATTCTAATGAGCTGTCATATGGATACGGTCACTCCAGGTATTGGCATTGAGCCAATCATCGAAGACGGCATTATCCGTTCAAAAGGCAATACGATTCTCGGTGGCGATGATAAATCTGGTATTGCTGCTATCATGGAAGCCGTTCGTTGTATTCAAGCGGAAAACCGTGAGCACAAAACGTTAGAACTTGCTTTCACCGTGTATGAAGAAGGCGGCTTATTCGGTTCACAATACTTCGATATGTCACATGTCAATTCAACGGAAGCAATCGTGTTAGACACAGGTGGCCCTATTGGCACCATTGTGACCGCAGCCCCAGGCCAGCAAAAAATCATGGCAAAAATCAAAGGTCGACCAGCACACGCAGGGCTTGCGCCAGAAGAAGGCATCAGTGCGATCATGGTGGCGGCAGATGCCATCAACCAAATGAAGCTGCTTCGCATCGACGAAGAAACGACAGCCAACATCGGTATGGTTAACGGCGGTCAGGCCACAAACATTGTTATGCCTGAATTAAAAATCGTGGCAGAAGCACGCTCCCTGAATGGCGATAAACTAGATGCTCAGGTCAATCATATGATCTCAACATTAGAGTCTGTCTGTAAAAAACACGGTGCAGAAGTCGAAATTGAATCTAGCCGAGCCTATGACGCTTTTGTTATTGAAGAAAACCACCCACACGTAAACGCTATAAAAGCAGCGTTTTCAGAGTTGGAAATTGACGCCTTCACAAAAGGCACTGGCGGCGGTAGCGATGCCAACAACTTTAACAAGAAAGGTCTCACAACGGTCAACCTTTCAACTGGCATGGCAAAAGTACACACGACAGAAGAGTTTATCGCGGTAAGTGATATGGTCAAAATCACTGAGTTCGTAAAGCACTTCCTAGTCAGTTAATGTCGTGCCTTTTGAAGAGCAGACTGACTATCTTCCCCTTCTAGCCTGTGCTTGAAGGGGATTTTAATTTGTATCGAAGCAAAATTACTTCCCGTCATGCCAACTTGATATCAGATCTTCAAAGAAATTCCCCTAGCTCACTTTTTGAGACCAGACAGCTCAATACCCGACATCCTGTTACAGTAATGTTAAAACTCGATTGTGTGGACAATTTATACAATATACATTTCTAGCATCTTTCAGGATGAAAAGAGTGAGACAAGGATGAAATTACCTAAGTTGCTTTTATTAGCGTCGATGATGAGTCCAATACTGGCAACATCAAGCTATGCCGCACCGTATCCCGCAGGTGTGACCCTCGATGAGATACAAGAAATTACGCTAAACAATGGAGCTGAAGTTACTTCTATTGACCCAGCCAAGCAAGCCGCAGAGCCCGCTTTTAATCTCGGTCGAGACCTGTTTGAAGGTCTGGTCATTCAAGATAAGCAAGGTAAAACCATTCCTGGTGTTGCTGAGTCTTGGTCAGTCAATGACAACAATACGGTTTATACCTTCCACTTACGTGATGCAAAATGGTCAAATGGCGAAACGGTCACTGCACAAGATTTTGTCTACAGCTGGCAACGCTTACTGAATCCAAGCACTGCTTCACCCTACGCTTGGTTTGCGGCCATTCCAAATATCGAAAACTCGCAAGCGATTATGAAGGGCGACGCCGCACCCGAGTCTTTGGGCGTGAAGGCACTGGATGAAAAAACGTTCCAGGTAACACTAGAAGAGCCTATTCCCTTCTTTACGAAACTATTAAGTCATCCAGTGCTTGCCCCCGTTCATAAAGCGACCATTGAAAAACATGGCAACCGTTGGACCCAGCCAGAACATATAGTTACAAATGGTGCGTTTACTGTCTCTGAATGGAAAGTTAACGAAAAACTGGTGATGGTTAAAAATCCACATTATTGGGACGCAAGCAATGTAGTGCTGGAAAAAGTCACCTGGCTACCAATTGGTGATGCAAACGTAGTGCTAAACCGCTACCTAGCTGGTGAGATAGACCAAGCGGTTTCCATTCCTGCCGCTCAGAAGAAAAAGTTAATTCAACAACGCCCACAAGAAGTGGCAAGCACCAGTGCGTCTCTTGGCTCCACATTCTATTACCTCAACACTCAACAAGGGCCAACAAAAGACGTGCGGGTTCGTAAAGCCCTCTCATATGCCATTGACCGTCAACTGTTAACAAGTGCTATTTTGAGAAACGGTGGGGTTCCAATGTATACCCTTGTGCCACCTCAAACAGATGGTTTTAAATCTCACACTCCTGAGTTCGCAACTTGGAACCGCCATAAACGTATCGAAAAAGCGCAGCAATTACTGTCAGAAGCTGGATACGATAAAAGCAATCCGCTTAAGTTAACGTTTACCGTACCAACTTTCTCGATGGACGTAAAAATGGCAACCACCATGGCAGGCATGTGGAAAAGCCGATTGGGTGCGCAAGTCACGATAAAACAGCTAGAACCGAAAGTGTTCTACGCACTTAAAGAGCCGACCGACATTACTCGCGGCGGCTGGACGGCCGACTACAATGAAGCCTCTACATGGTTGGATATCTTCGTTTCTAGTGGCGAGTACAACGATTCTCGTTATAACAACCCGCAATACGACGAGTTAATGGCTCGCTCAAAGACCATGAGCAACCCATCAGAACTGTATTTACAAGCAGAAAGCATGCTGATTGAAGACATGGCCATTATTCCTATTTATCGTCCGGGTAACGATCAATACCTCATCAAGCCTTATGTGGGCGGCTACGAACTGACAAACCCTGAGTCGTCGTACTACCGCAAGAATGTCTATGTAAAAGCCCACTAAAAGCATGTTTTCGGTCTGAGTCGGCAAGTTCAATGTTTACTTGCCGTTCCTCATATCTCTCGGTGGAGAAGGCAACCTGAGCTCAGACCATTTTTATTCATAACCGTTCGAAGTGATTTCGGATGACCAAAGGATGATGGATCATGATTTGGTACATTGTTAAGCGATTAGCTATCGCTATCCCCACGCTTCTATTCATCGCACTCGTATCATTTTGGCTGATGCACATTGCACCAGGGGGGCCATTTGATATGGAACGGCCTATGCCAGAGGTGGTACGTGCGAATATCGAAGCAAAATTCCATTTGGACCAGCCCTTCCTTACTCAGTTTTGGATTTACATTGGTAATTTCATACAAGGAGATCTAGGTCCGAGCTTCGTTTATCAAGACTTCAGTGTTACACAGCTCGTCGCACAATCATGGCCAGTTTCAGCAGTATTAGGCGTACTCTCCTTTTGTATTTCCGTTCCACTTGGCATGTCGCTTGGCACCATTGCGGCATTGAACCGAAATAGCCGCCTAGATTACGGCCTGATGACACTTTCGATGACTGGAGTTGTAGTTCCGGCTTTCGTGCTTGCTCCAGTTTTAGTCATGATCTTCGCTATTCAGCTCGACTGGTTCCCTGCTGGTGGTTGGGAAGGGGGAAAACTGGCTTTCCTTGTTCTTCCCGTGCTCAGCCTGGCGATTGGCTCCATTGCGAGTATTGCACGCGTCATGCGTGGCGCAATGATTGAAACACTCAACCAACCATACATTCGAACGGCAAAGGCCAAAGGTTTGTCCACAAACTACATTTTATTCCATCACGCTTTGCGACCATCCCTGATTCCCGTCGTTGCGATGCTCGGCCCTGCGTTTGTGTCTGTCGTGACAGGCTCGGTAATTATCGACATTTTCTTTGGTACAGGTGGCATGGGACAACACTTTGTGTCTGGGGCTCTCAACCGCGACTACGGCCTAGTAATGGGCATTACTCTGATTGTCGCTTCACTCACTATCTTCTTTAACTTTGTGGTCGACTTGCTATATACGATTATCGACCCTCGTATACGCGTTTAGGAGTCCGGCATGTTAACGATCAAAAAACTGGATACACAAGCTCTTCAAGATCAAGTCGTCGACAATATTGAAGCCGTCGAAGGTCGCAGTCTTTGGCAGGATGCATGGACTCGATTTCGTAAAAACAGAGCCGCGATGACATCAGTGTATGTTTTGGCGTTCATTACCTTATGCATCACCTTCGGCCCCTCTCTTGCCGCTTTTGGCCATGATGAAATTGACTGGGAAGTGCTCATCGATCCATACGAGCTAGGGAAACCTTCACTGAGCAGTGGCCATTACTTTGGTACCGATGATCTCGGGCAAGATGTCTTCGCTCGCACGATGCAAGGTGGCAGGCTCTCTATTTTGGTAGGTTTTGTTGGCGCCTTAGTCGCCGTTGTTATTGGTACGATTTGGGGAAGTATTTCCGGCTATCTTGGCGGCGTTGTCGATAGCGTAATGATGCGCATTATTGAGGTGCTCGATTCGGTGCCATTTATGTTTATGGTTATCCTGTTTGTTACCCTTTTTGGCAACAACATCTACCTGATTTTTATCGTGATCGGAATGGTATCTTGGCTGGGCATTGCCCGTGTTGTACGTGGTGTCACCTTCGGTCTAAAAAAGCGAGAGTTCATCGAAGCCGCACACTCTATTGGGGTTTCTAAATTGACAATTGTCCGACGCCATGTTCTGCCTAATGTGCTTGGGATCGTGATGGTTTATTCCTCCTTAATGGTACCAGGATTCATTATGTTCGAATCGTTTTTGAGCTTCTTAGGGCTTGGTGTTCAACCACCAGACACGAGCTGGGGAATCCTAATTTCCGAAGGCGCAAAAACGATTGACGTTGCATTGTGGATGCTGCTTTTTCCCTCTCTGTTTTTAGTTGCCACCCTCTTTTGTTTTAACTTCATCGGCGATGGCTTGCGTGATGCTCTTGACCCGAAAGACCGATAAGGACAAACCCATGCTATCTATTGAAAACATGAACGTGCGCTTCGATACGCCAGATGGGCAAGTGCAAGCGGTCAGTAATCTCTCCTACTCGATTAAAGCGGGCGAAACTCTTGGGATTGTTGGGGAATCAGGTTCGGGAAAAAGCCAGTCTGTTTTCGCATTAATGGGGTTAACCGCGGATAACGGCGCCGTGTCTGGAAGCGCAATGTTCCACGGTGATGATTTACTCGCGATGTCTAAAAAGCAGCTCAACCGCATCCGTGCAGAGAAAATCGGAATGATCTTTCAAGATCCGATGACGTCACTCAACCCATTTATGAAAATTGGCAAACAGCTTTGTGAAGTTCTCATGATTCATAAAGGAATGACCCGAAAACAAGCAAAAATTGAATCGATTCACATGTTGGATGCGGTGCGTATTCCCTCTCCCGAAACTAGGATGAATCAATACCCTCACGAATTATCTGGCGGAATGCGTCAGCGAATCATGATAGCGATGGCCTTGTTGTGTAAGCCCGAGTTGTTAATTGCAGACGAACCAACCACCGCGTTAGATGTAACCGTTCAAGCTCAAATTTTGACGCTATTACGAGACTTACAACAAGAGTTCAACACCGCAATTTTACTGATCACTCACGATATGGGCGTCGTCGCCGAGATGTGTGATCGCGTATTGGTCATGTATGGTGGTCAAAAAATGGAGCAATCAGATACCGAGACATTGTTCGCTCAACCTGCGCACCCCTATACTCAAGGCCTGCTAAAGGCGATTCCTTCCATCACTGAAGATATGCCGCGTTTACCAACCATCCCAGGTAACCCACCAAGTGCGTTGATTAACCATCAAGGGTGTCCGTTTAGAGAGCGGTGCGAGCATCGAGAGACGCGTTGCCAATACGAAACCCCACGGTTTTCTCCATTAAACACGAGCCAGTCCATTGCCTGTCACGTTAACGCACCCAGTGTTATCACTCCTATTCAAATAAAAGCTTAAGGAGGCATTATGAATAAAAGAGAAGTCCTCATGTCTGCTCGTGATTTAAACGTCCACTTTCCTGTTTCGCGTCACCTTATTCCAAGTCAACGTAAAATCGTGAAAGCGGTCAATGGTATCGACTTAGATGTTTATCGAGGTGAAACACTTGGCATTGTGGGGGAATCAGGCTGCGGAAAATCAACGCTTGCACGCGCCTTACTTCGCTTAATTGAACCTACACATGGCGAGTTGACTTGGAAAGATCAAGACATGCGCGGGTTTAGTAAGAAAGAGCTTTCCTCTCGACGTAGAGAATTTCAGATGGTGTTTCAAGACCCATCCGCTTGTTTGAATCCGAGATTAACCATCTCAGAATGCATCGCCGAACCACTGCTCACCCACGAGCCACAACTTAAACGGGCAGAGGTAGAAAAGCGTGTCATCGCTATGATGGATAAAGTGGGTCTCTTGGCGAGCCAGCGAAACCGCTATCCACATGAATTTTCCGGAGGTCAATGCCAACGTGTGGGCATTGCCAGAGCATTAATTCTCAATCCAGATTTGGTCGTGTGTGATGAACCCGTTAGTGCACTAGATGTCTCCATACAAGCTCAGGTCATCAATCTTCTAGATGATCTTAAACAAGAAATGGGGTTAACACTGGTGATGATTGCGCATGACTTAAGCGTGGTGCGCCATATCAGCGACCGCGTTATGGTGATGTATCTTGGTAAACCTATGGAAGTAGGACGTTACGATCAAGTATTTGATGATGCTCAACACCCCTACACCAAAGCACTGTTATCTGCTGTCCCGATAGCTAATCCGCAATTAGCACGTGACCGTGAAATACAACTATTGCCCGGCGATCTTCCTTCTCCACTTAACCCACCGAGCGGTTGCGTTTTTCGTACTCGATGCCCAGAAGCAACAGAAGTATGCGGGCAACAGAACCCAATAAAAACAGGCTCGGAGCAGCATCATATCTATTGCTCAAATATGACTTTAGGAACCATTTAATGAACAATACTAACTCAGTAAACCAACGCCTTACGTTATTGCGTGAGGCAATGTCCTTTCACAACGTGTCTGCATATATCGTGACCAACAATGACCCACATAACAGTGAATACTCAGCGGATCATTGGTTAGCGCGAAGCTGGATTTCAGGTTTTACCGGCTCAGCAGGCGATGTCGTCATTACCCAACAAGGTGGTGGCCTGTGGACTGATGGTCGTTACTATATTCAAGCTGAAGAACAGTTACACGGCACAGGACTTGAACTGTTTAAAGCCAAACAACCAGAAACGCCGACAGTTGCCAAATGGCTGGCTACCACGCTACCAGAAAACAGTATTATCGCGGTTGACGGGCGCGCCATCAGTTACGCTTTTTATCAAGGCCTCAAACAAACCTTTGAAGCGAAAAACATTAAGATCATTCTCGACCTGGATTTACTCACACCGATTTGGCTTGAAAGACCACCTCGCCCAAGTGCACCCGTATTCGAGCACCCCACCGCTTTTGCTGGCGTTGACACTGAAAATAAGTTAGCGAGAATCCGTTCTTGGTTAACCGAGAACCAAGTAGATAGCTTATTAGTGTCAACGCTAGATGATGTCATGTGGACAATGAATATTCGAGGTGGTGATACGAATTACTGCCCAGTTTCTGAAGCCTATCTAGTCGTAGAGCAATCACTTGCGACACTGTTTATTGATAAAGCCAAACTGCCTCAAGACGTTGAAAGAGCGCTGACCGATCAGAGTGTACACATTCGCCATTACAACTACGTAAGTCAGTATTTGAATCAGCAATGTGAGGGATTATCGCTCGCTTTTAACCCGACCCACACAGACAGCTTATTGGTGAGTTCGATTGAAGGGAATGTGAATCTAAAGCCAATGGCTTGCCCTGTAACGGCAATGAAGGCCATAAAAAATGCGACCGAGCTAACTAGCCTAGAACAGGCATTAACAGATGATGGTGTGGCAATCGTAAGGTTTATGAACTGGCTCGAAGAGCAAGTTCCAAGCGGACTCGTTACAGAATTGTCTGCTGAGGCACAACTGAATCACTATCGCCGTCAAACCCGACATTATGTGAGTGACAGTTTCCGCACTATCGCAGGCTTCGCAGCTCACGGGGCAAAAATGCATTATGCCGCCGATGAAGAAAGCAATGCGGCAGTCAATGAAAGCAACTTCTTTCTCGTCGATTCTGGTGGCCAATACCTTGGCGGGACAACAGACATCACCCGTACTTTCCACTTCGGGTCACCGACCATTAAGCAGCGCAAAGATTATACCTTGGTGCTCAAAGCGGTCATCCGACTGACTCAGACTCGATTCATGAAAGGCTCTACGGGTGCCAATCTTGATATCATGGCGCGTGGCGTCTTATGGCAACATGGTATTGATTACAAGTGCGGCACTGGACACGGCGTGGGCATTTGCTTGAATGTTCACGAAGGCCCACAAAATTTCTCGCAAAGCCACCACGAGGTTGAACTAAAACCGGGTATGGTCATTACTAATGAGCCAGGCGTTTATCGCGAAGGTGAGTACGGGGTAAGAATAGAGAACATTCTTAAAGTTGTAGAAGTAGAACAAAATGAGTTCGGCACGTTTTACGGTTTTGAGACCATCACTCTTGCTCCAATTGCGACCAACGCCCTTGATTTATCAATGCTAGATCAAGCAGAGCTAGACTGGCTCAATCATTACCATTCACGAGTCTATCAAGCACTTAGCCCTTTTCTTGATACGCAAGATAAAAACTGGCTTCAACGCACAACCCAACTTATTGAGAAATAGGATATCAGCAAGCTTTATAACGTTTTCATTTTCATCTCAAACTCCTTGTTTGCCAGCCTTCGGGCTGGTTTTTTTATAGAGATAACGGCGTGAAAAACAAAAACGCCCCGCAATGTTAGCGAGGCGATCAATTAAATTAAAATGATGCAGTTAAAATGCCCTACTGACGACACTTCTGAGCATCAAAATCAACGACGATGGCGGCATTCTCAAAGTCACCAGAGACTTTAACGTAGCCCCAGTAGTTACTCTGATTTGACAACGTAATACACTCTCCATTACCAATATTATCTGACCACCCGTGAAGATTAGCACCATCCGGCCAACCAGAGTTACTGTATTCAAGCTTTAGGTTGCCCATACCGTTCCCCGTCGTTATCGCCAGATTTGAGCTCTCATTCACCGCTGGCACGCTCAGCCAAATGGTTTGTTGATTTGCCAAGCAAACAGGCTCTCCTGCTGTTAGGCGCCCACCGCTTACTTTACTTTGCACCGCGCAGTCTTGTGGCAATGTGTCATTACCGCCCAACGTTGAGATAACAACACTATGAGTGGCGGTTGCCGTCAAGCCTTCACTGTCTGTCACACTTAGACTGACCGAATACTCCCCTTCACTCCCATATTGGTGCGTCGGCTTGGTTTGTGTACTTGTCGAGCCATCACCGAAGTCCCATAAGACGCTGACGATCTTCCCGTTTGGGTCTGTACTGTTTTCACTGCTAAATGTAATGCTTTCACCGACTTTCCCCTTGTTGTTTGCGGTTATGACTGCATTAGGTGCACCATTTGAGACAAGGGCTTGCTGCCACTGCTCAAACTCACTTTGATATAAATTCGCCCATTGGGTGATCGTTGCTTTGTAATTGCTCCAATTCCCTTGGCGTGTTTCCACCAGCATTTGGTTTACGTCATCTTTATGATTTTCAAACATAAAACGTACAGCTAAGTACCCCCAACGATAAATTCGATCGACATCAAACCCATCATAAGTAGTCTCGAAAATCTCACTTAAGGTATATGTCGAGCCGTCTAAAATCGTCTCAAGTGCTGCTTGGTTGTCATTTTCTTGAGCGACATACTCTGCAATGCCTTCACTCCACCACACTATTTTTTCAGTTGGATGACTAAACCCTCCATAGAGATCAAATCGACCATCTAAGTAATGCACGTATTCGTGCTCTAAGTTCCAGACAAAGTGATCCGCGTTCGCATAAGAGGCTTCATAAGCAATAAAGTTGGGAATATTCCCCGGCTGGGAAGGATCGCCTTCCAAGTACATACCGCCATTGTCAGTACTAATATCGAAAATTGGCCCTGCGTACTTACCATAATCGGTGCTTGAATCGAAGATATTGACTTGGAGCTGAGTATTGTGGTCATCTTTTACTGGCTGTTCACCAGTTTCTAATGACTGATGAAAGTAACCCTCTTCGTAACCCATTTTAGAACATGCGGCCGCGTGTTGCTCTTGCGTCATATTCTGGGACAATATTCGAATTGTTGGACTACAAGTATAAGTTTGCGATAGCACTAAGCCTTTTAGCTCAGTTTCGAAATTACAAATTCCGAACTCACTACAATCTGCGTAATATGAGGCAGTGTCCGCCGCCGCAAGCCAAACCGCGTCACCCCGACCATACATTTCATACTGTTCAAAGATTCGACTCAGCTGACTCTTCACAACAGAACTCGCGTTACCCGTATACTTGGTTAAACGCCCGAGCTCTCGCCCCGCATTCGCGGCCATGAACTCATCTTCAGCACCGATTGATGATGCCCTCAGAGCAAAATCGCCTAAAGCTTTGGCAAGGTCCGTTTGGTTGCCAATTATTTGCACAAATTGCTCGTTCCACTGCCCACCAAACAAAATAGTGAAAACACCGTTAACTGCATTGCGCATATACCAGTGCTGGGCGTATTGATCATTCCAACGTGTAAGCCACTGGGTCACTTGCGGTAAGTACGCGTGCTGCAAGCCCGCACTATCCATAGTGATGATGACTTCACTAAGCACTTTGCCGTGACGGTCGCTGTTCTCATAGAAGTTTGCGTTATTAACAAACGCATCCACGGATTCTTTCACCGCTGGGGTAACCCATTCAATAAATGAGATGTTGTCATTGTAAAACTCGGCGTAATAACCCGCGCGCAAGTATAAGAAAAACGTTTCGAGTTCATCGCTCCCGCCACCTGTATACCCCTTCGCCAATGTCGTAGTGCGCTTCGCAATGTTGTACATATGATCGGAGCTAAATACCGACTCCTGAATCCGACTTTCAGCAGAGAATAACTGGTTCACGCACGTCGCGCCCTGACTTAAAATTTCGCTGATCAATTGGTTACTGCTTTCGGTAACCAATGCTTCCAAATCACAAGCAGTGCTCGACTCATCAAGGCTTTCAAGTGACTGTACTCGAGTTGCCTTGGAGGGCTGAATAGGGAGAGTTGCGGTTGGTTGGTATTCAACTCGATTGGATTCAACACCGTGTGTATGAGCCGAATGTGCATGTTGCTCTGTAACTTGAGAAACTGGCTCGCTTAACGCAAATACGCCAGTGCTGGTTAATGTTGTCGCAATCGCGACACTCAAAGTCTTCAGTTCCATCTAATTTCTTCTATATTGAGTTTTCCTTAAATGCATTACGTCTTTTGCATCGCCACTGCCCTTATTACTGCAAGAGCATCTCCATATAATCTACTCGCAAGACAAGATGAAACATTTTGTTAACAACTGAACGTGACGGTGTCAGTTTTTGGTACTCGAGTTGCCGTTGCACGAGCTTGCCAGAAATCGATTTGCTTTAGTAATATTGATCAACTAGTTGTTTATCTTTCCATTCAAATATCTTTTATTGCTCCTCACAAAAGCGATAAAATGGTTTCTTTTCTTTTTGCTAAACAACTCCTATGACCGACGCTGATATTGAGCTACAACATCTTTGGTTAGAAGTCCAAGCCGAACGCTGGCAAAACCTGCCACGCTTTTTATTCAGTTACTACTGCTACAAGCACAACCTTGTCAGTAAAACCAACAAAGTTTGTTGGGAGACGGCACGTGCAAGACTGCCCGCTTCAACATCAATAAAAGAGCGAAAAAAGGCGGTGGTTGAACCGTTAGTCTCTGAGGAAACCGTCGTTGGGTTATTGAAATCCATCAGCAAAGATGGGGAAATGACGTTTAACGTGATGGTAACCACACTTAATGCGTTTTTGCACTATGTTGTGATTAGCAAGGAAGAGAAAGCCCGACTTAAACCAAACATGCCAGCTAGTTGGTATCAGCGATCAAACAAGTCGCCTTTGGCACGTTTCGAGCAGGCTGGCATTAATCTACAGGAGTGACATGTCAGTCATCGCTGATGATAAACACAAAAGACAAGCGCCTACAATGAGGCGCATTTGGTCAAAAATTGAGGAGCACCTAAACAAAAGTGCGTAGCGAGCAACAAAGAAAAAGTTTGGTTATTCTTGAATGCCTCGAATGCGTACATTACGCCTACGTAGAACTTCTAAAGTCACGAGCAAACACACCGACATAAAAATCAGCAACGTAGCGACCGCCAATATAGTCGGACTGATTTGCTCTCGAATTCCTGACCACATCTGCCTAGGAACGGTTTTTTGTTCTGCCCCAGTCAGGAATAACGCCACCACAACCTCGTCGAACGAAGTGCCAAAAGCAAACAAGCCGCCAGAAATCATCCCCGGACGAATCAGAGGAAAGGTAATGTGTCTGAAAGTATAAACAGGGTTTGCTCCTAAGCTAGCCGCCGCTTTTACCAAGCTATGGTCAAAGCCGCTTAACGTCGCAGTAACGGTAATGACGACAAAAGGCGTACCTAACGCAGCGTGTGCCAAAATGACGCCTAAATAAGTTTGTGATAAGCCAAGGCGTGTGTAGAAAAAGTACATCGCAGCAGCAGAGATAATGACTGGTACGATCATGGGCGAGATCAACAGCGCCATAATCGTATTGCGAAAAGGCAAGTTACTACTTGCTAAACCCAACGCCGCCAGAGTTCCCAGCCCTGTTGCAACGAGTGTCGCCATAAAAGCAATGAACGTGCTATTTTTCAGCGCCAACAGCCACTGATCACTAGTAAACATTTCTTGATACCAGCGAGTAGAATACGCTGCAGAGTCAAGGTTTAACATCCCCTCGGTAAAAGTAAAGTAAGGCGTTGCATTAAACGATAACGGGATGATGGTCAGAATTGGAGCGATTAAAAAGAACAGCACCACCCCACAAAAAGCTAAGTAACCTGCGTAAGCAACTCGCTCTACTTTTGATGCATAGTTTGGTAATGCCATGGTTATCCCCCTACCTTAAGGTTGTTAATGCCAACCACACGGTTGAACATATAAAACAGAACCAGTACAACGAACAAAAGCAGTCCACCCAATGCGCCAGCCATCCCCCAGTTCAGTGATGTCTGCATATGATAGGCAATCATATTGGAGATCATCTGTCCGCTTCTTCCACCAACCAAAGCGGGCGTAATGTAGAAACCAATAGAAAGAATGAAAGTGAGCAAGGCCCCCGCACCTATCCCAGGTAACGTAAGCGGCATATAAATTTTCATGAACGCAATGAAAGGCGTCGCGCCTAGAGAACGAGCGGCACGGAAATAAGTTGGGCTAATTCCTTTCATTACACTATACAGAGGCAGGATCATAAACGGCAACAGAATGTGAACCATAGACACCACCGTTCCGAAGGTATTGTGAATCATCTGAATTCGCTCAGAAGTAAAACCCGACCAAATAAGGAGATCATTAATGACCCCTTGGTTTTGCAGCAGAACAATCCAAGACGTGGTTCTGACTAATAATGATGTCCAAAATGGCAGCAGCACAATAATTAAAAGTAAGTTCGCGCGCTTATCAGGTAAATTGGCAAGCAGGTAAGCAACGGGGTACGCCATCACCAAACAAATTAAGGTGATTGAGATAGACATCCAAAAAGTTTTAAAGAAAAGGTCGACGTATATTTGGCGTTTTTCTGGTTGGGGCTCAATGTCTCCAAACTCATTCACTTGCAAGTCTAGCGCTGCAAGATAATGACTGAATGTTAATGCGCCACTAAGATTCTTAAACGCCGCCCAATATTTAGGATTAGCCCAACGCTTATCCAGCTTAGCTAGCTGTGTCACCGAGATCGGCAGCGACGTCAACCGAGACAACTTTCTGCCGGTTTTCATGAGTAAACTGCGCATACCAGACTCTTCAATATTCATCCGGTTGGCTATTTTCGGTAGCTCTTTGCTTTGATAAAGCGCAAGTACCTCAACAGAGAATGCCTCAATGACTTCTTGATGAGGCTGACCTTGATAATCCCAACTTTCTAAAGCTTGAATAGTTTGTGGGAGTGACTGGGATATTTCTCGGTTATCCACGCTTCGAAAAAGCATGTCGAGGATAGGAAAAGCAAACGTAAGCAGAATAAAACACACCAATGGCGTTGTGAGCATAATGGAGCGAAGCTTTTTTCGGCGCTCTGCCTTTTGCAGCTGCGCTTTCAGATTGGTTTCTTGCTCATGAACTTGGCGTTCGATTTCCAATACAGAACCTAATGCGGTTAGCTCTCGACTCATGCTGCTACCTCGCTACTTTGAGTTTGTGTCCCATCAAGAGCATGGCAATCGTCACTTTGCCAACCAATACGACAAATTGAGCCAGGCGTTAACTGCAAGTGTTTACGATTATCGTTAGGTACTTTAACGATGAAGTGACCAACGCTCTCTACTTCGACGACCAGACGATAATGATCACCGTGATAAATCAATTCTCGTAGGACGCCCGAGACTTGGTTCTCACAAGACGCTTTCTCTGGTTGAATAACAATCTTTTCTGGTCGAATGGAAAGTGTTGTTCTCTGCCCTTGCTCAGAGACTCTGACAGGTTTCGCAGTAAATAACTCTTTCCCAACGAGCACTTGGCAATACTTTCCGTTCCACTCTTTGACTAAACCTGAGAGTTGGTTGTTTTCTCCGATAAACTGCGCAACAAACGTATTACTCGGAGATTCATAAAGCTCGGTTGGTGTCGCGAGTTGTTGCACTTCGCCGTGATTAAAAACCGCAATACGGTCGGACATAGTGAGAGCTTCGTCTTGATCGTGCGTCACATACAAAATGGTAATGCCAAGCTTTTCATGCAAATGTTTAATTTCCATCTGCATTTGCTCACGCAGCTGCTTATCTAACGCGCCTAGTGGTTCATCCATCAACACGAGTTTAGGCTCAAACACTAATGCTCGCGCTAACGCAACACGCTGTTGTTGACCACCTGATAACTGCTTCGGGTATCGAGTCGCAACATGCTCAAGCTCGACCATTTCTAATACACTCTGAACTTTGCTTTGAATCGTGTCACTGTCGAGTTTTCGCACCTTTAAAGGAAACGCAAGATTCTCAGCAATGGTCATATGTGGAAACAACGCATAGTTTTGAAACACCATACCAATATCGCGCTTGTGCGGCGCGAGATGATTGACAGGAACGCCATCGATATAAATGTCTCCACCGGTCGCAGTTTCAAAGCCTGCTAGCATCATCAAGCAAGTGGTCTTGCCCGATCCTGACGGCCCCAACATAGTAACGAACTCTCCAGGAGTAATATCTAAGTTGAAGTCTTTCACCACCAAATTCGTGCCATCGTAGGTTTTCTTAACGTGTTGAAAGCTGACATAGTCCTTGTTTTCCGTGCTCATGACTTCCCTCTTCTCATTTTTTGAATATTACGAATGAGTAGAGCGTCAGTTAACGCTCTACTAAACAGCACAATTACAGATTGTATTTGGATAGGTCTAAGCGGGTTTCTAACGCATGTTCAACCATTTGAATGACTTGTTGACGCTCTTCACCTTGTAAGAGTTGGCGTGGCGCACGAACTTGTTCAGAGCCACGTCCGCAGACTTGCTCGGCCAATTTTATGCACTGAACCAGCGTAGGAATGGTGTCTAAACGCAGTAGGGGTAAGAACCAACGGTAGATCTCTAACGCTTCAGCATAACGACCTTGGCTTGCCAGTTTATAAATCGCAACGGACTCTTCTGGGAATGCGTTGGTTAAACCAGAAATCCAGCCGGTCGCACCTAGCATCAATGATTCAAGAGCGATGTCATCAACACCACTGAACACGGTAAAGCGGTCATCAAATTTATTGTAAAGCTCGGTGATACGACGAGTATCAGTGGTCGACTCTTTGATAGCTACAATACTTTCAAACTCAGCCAGTTTCGCCATGATATCGAGGTTTACATCGACACCATAAGCAACCGGGTTGTTGTAAATCATGATTGGCATTTCTGGCGTTGCTTCTGCTAGCGTGCGGTAATATTCGAACGTTTCGCTCTCAGACGTGCGGTAAACCATGGCAGGCATCACCATACAACCATCGATACCAATTTTGTACGCATCCTGCATGTAATCAACAGCTGCTGTGGTAATAGACTCTGCTGTACCAGCAATCAAAGGCACACGGCCATTTACGACTTCTTTTGCCGCTTGCAAAACCTGGCGTTTCTCCTCCGGGTACAACGCGCAGTTCTCACCGACAGTACCCAAGCAGATAATGCCATTCACACCATCTTTAATCTGGTTGTCTATAACGGTTTGCGTTGCGTCTAAGTCAATTGACTGATCTTGACGAAATTGCGTACTGACCGCCGGATAAACACCTTTCCAATCAATTTTCATGAACTACTTTCCTTATATGTATATTGTATGCAATTTAAATGAACGAGCGAAAATGCTCAGACATGGCTATCTATGCCATTTTCTAACAACACCGCCTTTACAGCGGCCAAATCAGCCAAAGCACTGCCAACTGATTTGTATAAAGTAATGACCTCATCGTTTTGACGTCCTGAGATTTGTTGGGCGCAAAGCTGCGGTAATTCCCCTTTGATATCGTCTGACGTGAATACGCCCTCTTGAATTGGAATGAGAAGATCGCCCGCTTCGGCTAATACATTAATACGGCTATCAACATACACCTGTGCTCGTTGCACTGCTTCGGAGTCACATTCACGCTTGTCCAAGTCATGATTACCGACCAAATCAATATGGGTGCCCGGCTGCACGTCTGCGCCATTAAACAAAGGCTCTGCTGATGCAGTAATACAGCTGATGATGTCAACGTGTTTGATAACGTGGTCCACTTTTTCTACGACTGAAACGCGAAACCGACGCTCATCAGGAAGCGACTGATACTCTGAAGATGACACAATGGCATCTACCGTCGCCTCGGCTTTATCTGAGTTACGCCCCCAAATATAAACCTGCTTAAGTGGGCGAACCGCAGCGTATGCCCACGCAAAATAAGGCGCAAGATTGCCCGTTCCGCAGATCAACAGACGATCAGCATCGGGACGCGCCAAATAGTCCGCTGCCAACGCAGAAGCTGCGGCGGTGCGCCAAAACGTTAAAACTTTACCGTCCACGAGTGCGAGCGGCTCACCATCGTTTCGTCTAAAAACAAGCAGCTTAGATGCAAGCGTATCTTTGCCTTGCTCAGGGTTATGCGGGAAATACGTAAAGGCTTTCACCGCAATCAACTCCTGGTTCCAAGCTGGAAGTAGCGCAAACGCCTCGTATTCTCCCTCTTCTAAGGGCATGACTCGGCGTTGAGGTATTGTTGCTGGCCGCGAGTACATTTCACGCATCGTTTCAATAAGAGACTTCATTGTTAAACATTGCGCGACTTGCTGTGCTTCGATGACTTTCATCATTTCTCCGAAAACATAAATACAGTTGAGGAAAGTACGGAACCTCGCTTATGGATGAAAACTCGACCCCATACACAAATTAACGCCTAGTTAAGCAGCCAGGTATTGAACTCTTCATTGAGTTCATCCGCGTAGTCTGACCACCATTCATCGTTAATCAGGAAGGCGGTTTGGAAGTTTTGAGGTGCGGTAGGAAGGTTCGCTAAAATGTCTGGGTTCACCTCCGCCGAAGACGACTTACGCGTAGGCCCATAGGCAACGTACTTAGCTTGATCAGCTAATGGTTTTGTTCCTGAAGAAAAAGCAATGAAGTCCAATGCAAGCTTTGTGTTCTCACTCCCTTTAGGTATCGCCCATCCATTCATGTAACCCATTTGACGGTCCCATATAATCCGAAATGGTTGACCTTCATCCTTACGGGCATTGTGGATTCGGCCGTTAAACGCCGAGGCGATCACCACTTCTTTGTCTGCAAGCATTTGAGGTGGCTGGGCACCTGTTGTCCACCACAGTACTTCTGATTTGATCGTATCCAACTTAGCAAAAGCACGCTCACGCCCCGCTTCGGTTTCGAGCAGGCTGTAGACCTCTTCTGGCTTTACACCATCAGCCAATAGTGCCCACTCAAGATTGCCCTGAGGTTGTTTTTGCAATGCACGTCGACCTGGAAAAGTTTTTAGGTCAAAAAGATCGGTCAACTTGCTTGGCAAAGCCTTACCTTTAAACGCGTCTTCGTTCACCGCTAATACAGTGGACACTACGATGGTATTGATTGCGCACTCGTGAATCGCACCATCAATAAAATCCTCTTGTGCTGGTGTTCCATCTGCGCCCGGAGGCAAAATACTTGGGTTCACTGGTTCTAGTAACCCTTCGGCGCAACCACGAACAATGTCTGGCTTGTCGAGAGAAACCAAATCCCAGCGCACGTTGTTCGCTTCCACCTGTGCTTTAATTTCAGCTAATCCGCCGCTGAAATCCTCGGATACGATCTCAACACCTGTTTTTTTAATGAAAGGCTTATGATATGCCTCCACTTGGCTCTTGGTGAATGCACCACCCCAAGATACGACCGTCAATTTGTCTTCAGCATAAGCAGAGGCCCCCAACAGCATTCCTGAAATCAACAGCGCCAATGGTGCTTTGGTCATTCGTGACATGTTTTACTCCTTTTGGTTGTTTTTCTGGAGGCATCCGAGTACGGCTGTTGGACACCATTTTTGTTAAAATTAAGTTAACATTAGCATTTAATATATTTTATACAATATTTAATATTAAATTTTTCAGGCGAATCGTTGTAATGAAAAAGGTGATAGATCAATCGATGTCGGCTTTCCTTCGATAAGCTCTAAAAGGAGATCTGCCGTAATCGCCGCTTGAGTTAATCCAAGGTGTTGGTGGCCAAATGCCAGTAATACATTTCCATCCCAAATGCTATCAATAACCGGTAACGAGTCGACTGTTGAAGGCCGATTACCCATCCACTTTTCTCCTTGCTTGAGTGGATTTAACTCCGATTCAAACATCTCATCACCTAACTGAAAAAGCATTTCTGAACGTTTCATATTGGGTGGTGATTCTACATCGGCATACTCAACAGTGCCTGCCAAGCGTAGCCCGCCAGACATCGGAGTCATGATGAATTTTCTATCTGCAGAGCTAATAGGAAATGGCAGTACATCACGCTTGTCATCCACCATTAGGTGATAACCACGCTCGGCTTGAATAGGCACTTTGACTCCGGTTAGCTGCCGTATCAAAGGCTTAGAATGTACACCAGCAGCAACAATGATTCGGTCAAATGAATACGTTTGAGACTCAACCAGCACCTCGCCATTTTTCGCCAACGCAGATACATCTTTTTGTAAAACCTTACCGCCAATAACTTCAAAAGCTTCACTTAGCTCAACACAGAGCTGATAGGGGTCTAGCGTATGACCTGTATCGGGAAAAAAGACGCCGACACGAACCTTATGGCTGAGATCAGGTATCCGCTCTCGAATCTCCTCTTGTGTCCAAACTTGATACGCCACACCGTTTTTAGCCAGTGAGTTAAGCGTGCTTTGATAATTCTGAAACAGTTTCTCGTTTTCAAAAGTGAGCAATGAACCATTCATTTTTATTAGATGCGCTTTTCCGATTGAATCAAGCACGCCACGCCAACTTGCCACTGACCGCTCGTTAAGACTCTTAATCGCGTTTTTTGCCCGCTCCGCGGCTGATGGCTTGGTTTGTAATAGAAAACGAATCATCCACCCGATTGTGTTTGGAATATCTTGCCAACGGATCGAAACCGGACTTTTGGGATCTAGCAGCATTTTAGGTAATTGTGGAAGCAGCGCTGGCGTTGCAAGAGGGAAGATTTGCTCAGTCGCGATATGGCCTGCATTTCCCTTAGAGCATCCATTCCCCACGCCATTGGGATCAAAAATCGTGACTTGATAACCTTGCTGCTGCAATTTCAAGCCAATTGATAAGCCAATAATCCCCGCACCTATCACAGCGATCCTTTCCTTTTTAGTTTCATCCTTGACCAACATAAATATGCTCCGAGTCACACTTGAAAACGTAGATTGTATACAATATATTTTACATTACGTTAACATCACTATTGTTTAATTCAACCATTTTTTCAGCAAGGAGCGAAAAATGAGACAAGGAACTTTTTTCTGTATTGATGCCCACACCTGCGGCAACCCAGTTAGGCTGGTAGCAGGCGGTGTGCCTCCACTCGAAGGCAATACCATGAGCGAAAAGCGCCAATACTTTCTTGAGCATTATGATTGGATTCGTCAGGCACTCATGTTTGAGCCTCGCGGACACTCAATGATGTCGGGGTCAGTTGTCTTGCCTCCTTGCAGCGATAACGCAGACGCTTCAATTCTGTTTATTGAAACCAGTGGCTGCTTACCAATGTGTGGCCACGGCACCATTGGAACCGTCACTACCGCTATCGAGAATCGCCTTATCACTCCCAAAAAAGAAGGCCGTTTGATACTTGATGTCCCAGCAGGACAAATCGAAGTGCACTACCAAACAAAAGGTGACAAGGTCACGTCAGTGAGGATATTTAACGTACCAGCTTACCTTGCCCACCAAGACGTAACCGTGGACATAGAGGGCTTAGGTGAGCTCACTGTCGATGTTGCTTATGGCGGAAACTATTACGTAATCGTCGATCCTCAAGAAAACTATGCCGGACTTGAACACTACTCTCCAGATGAAATTTTGATGCTTTCACCAAAAGTTCGCGAAGCGGTATCTCGAGCGGTTGAGTGCGTACATCCAGAAGATCCAACAGTATGCGGTGTTTCTCACGTGCTATGGACCGGAGAGCCCACTCAAGAAAACGCCACCGCTCGAAATGCTGTGTTTTACGGCGACAAAGCGTTGGATCGCTCGCCATGTGGTACGGGTACTAGTGCACGCATGGCGCAATGGCATGCAAGAGGCAAACTCAATCAAGGAGAAGACTTTATTCACGAAAGTATCATCGGCAGCCTATTTCAAGGACGTATAGAAGGCATTACCGAAGTGAATGGCAAAGCCGCTATTTTGCCAAGTATTGAAGGATGGGCACAAGTATACGGTCACAACACAATATGGGTAGACGATGAAGACCCATATGCGTACGGATTTGAAGTGAAGTAATAAGGATAGTAAGGAAGAATGATGAACCCACAAGAACCAACCACTTTTTACGCAGTCAACGCCTTTACTGGTGAGCCTCTACCTATTGCGTTTCCGGTACATGGAGAGCAAGAAGTTAATCAAGCCGCCTCAGCCGCCCAAAACGTTGCGCGTGAGTTTCGCCAACTAAGCAATGCAAAGCGAGCGAGCTTACTTTGCTCTATCGCCTCTGAATTGGAAGTGAAGAGTGAAGAAATCGTTGCTCGTGCTCATTTAGAAACTGCCCTTCCCGAAGCACGTTTAAGCGGTGAAATAGGACGTACCGCGAACCAATTAAGACTATTTGCCGAGGTTGTGAGATCGGGTAATCACCATCAAGCAATTTTCGATACGCCAAACCCAGACCGTCAACCACTGCCGAAACCAGATATTCGTCGTCAGCAAATCGCAATTGGCCCTGTCGCCGTGTTTGGTGCGTCTAATTTTCCGCTCGCATTTTCTACGGCAGGTGGTGATACGGCTTCGGCACTGGCAGCTGGCTGTCCTGTGATTGTAAAAGGCCATACCGCCCACCCTGGCACCAGTCAACTTGTTGCAGAGTGTATTGAGGCTGCACTTGAGAAAGAGTGCTTACCGCAAGCCATCTTCACGCTATTGCAAGGCAACAAACGCGCACTTGGCCAAGCACTCGTTACCCATCCAAAAATTAAAGGGGTTGGGTTTACAGGTTCCGTCGGTGGTGGCCGTGCGCTGTTCAATCTAGCTCAGCAAAGACCAGAGCCAATCCCCTTCTATGGTGAACTAGGGGCGATTAATCCAACATTTATTCTCCCTTCAGCCATACGAGCAAACGCCTCATTGGCTGAAGAGTTTGTGGCTTCTATGACTTTGGGCTGTGGACAATTTTGTACAAAACCAGGCGTTGTATTTGTCTTGAATAGCCCAGAAACGCAAGCCTTTATCGAAATCGCTCAAGGGTTAATTCGACAACAATCAACGGCCACTTTGCTAACGCAAGGAATCCGAGAAACGTATGAATCCGAAGTGGATAAGCGAGCTTCCGAAACAGGCATTAACGTAACTCGTTCTGAACAAGCAGAAGTGACCAATGTCGCACCAGCACTGTTCGTGACGGACAGTAAAAACTGGCGTAAAAACCCGCAATGGGAAGAAGAAATATTCGGTCCTCAATCGTTGATCGTAATCTGTGAAGATTTCGATGACATGTTGAAACTGAGTGATTCACTGACTGGCTCGCTCACCGCAACCCTTCACGCTACCGCTGAAGACGAAGAACAAGCCAAGCAACTGCTTCCAAGTTTGGAAGAAATCGCCGGACGCCTTGTATTCAACGGTTGGCCAACTGGCGTCGAGGTTGGTTACGCTATGGTTCATGGTGGACCCTATCCGGCTTCAACCAATTCTGCCTCAACATCTGTCGGGGCAGAGGCTATTCATCGTTGGTTGCGTCCCGTCGCTTATCAAGCTTTACCAGAATCTTTATTGCCGGATTCATTAAAAGCGTCGAACCCACTGGGTATTCAACGCGCCATAGATGGCAGTGTGTCCCAATAAAATCACCAAATGGCTCAAAAAGGCATCAACTGATGCCTTTTATTTCACTCTACTTCTCAAAACCTTCTTTCCTAGTTGGTTTGTGCCAGAAAAACAATAAACTACTAAAGTAAAATGGATTGGATACAATATTAATTTCACGGGAGACTTCAATGTCACAGAAACCTGTTTTTAAAACGCGTACTCAGCTCGTTGAGGAAGCAATTCGAACTCAGATCTTGAAGGGCGAGTTAAAAACTGGTCAACCTTTACGTCAAGATGCGTTAGCAAAAGAGTTTAATGTTAGCCGAATTCCTGTGCGTGAAGCGTTAGTTCAATTGGAAGCACAAGGACTCGTTAGCTTTGAACCTCACAAAGGTGCGACGGTCACTGAGCTATCTCCAGAGAAAATCAATGAGCTATTTGAACTGCGCGCTGTCGTGGAATGCCACATTTTAGAGCGCGCGATTCAAAATATGACAGACGCTGACCTTGAACGCGCGCGCGAAGTTCGCGAACGTTTCGAGTCAGTAGTGAACAGTGGCGACGAAGTAGAAGAATGGAGCAACTACAACTACGAGTTCCACAAAGCCCTATATGCGCCAGCCAACATGCCTGAAACTATGGACGTCATTTACAACCTGAACACAAAGTGTGACCGATACATACGCATGCAGCTATTGTTTACTACAGGCATTAAAAAGGCAGAAGAAGAGCACTTAAGCTTGTTTGAAATGTGCCAAAATCGCGATATCGAAGGCGCCAAGTACCTACTGAAAAAGCACATTCTAGAAGCAGGCACAGCGATTCGAAACCTGCTGCTTGAAAGGCAAAATATCAGCCAGTAAACGGAATAACGAATAAGGTGATATTCAAGGATGAATGTTGGACCAAAGTTTTTACTTGCAGCGCTACGACAAAAGATTAAAGAAGAAGGGCTTTGCTACAATTCCTTGTCAGAGAAAAGTGGCATCCCTTTATCTAGTATTAAACGCCACCTACATAATCCAGCTTTAGGTTTGGATAAAGTACTTATTTATCTGAACTACCTGAATACCGATCTCATCGAACTCGCAACCTTAGCCAACGAGCTTCAGCACCAAAACGAGCAAATGCTAACAGATGAAGAGAGCGCCCTTTTCGTTGAGCATCCTTATTTACTTGATTTTATTTATATGCTGACTTCTCGTGATATTAAACCGCAAGAGATAGCCCAAACTTACGGACTTTCTGATACAAGCTTACGATTCTATTTGCGTATCGCGGAAATTCTAGGATATGTCGAAAACTTCGGAGACGGCTTGTTTTACCGTTCTGGTCGTCGATTTATTATGGAAGAAGGTACGGCATTAGACACCTTATTCAAAGAGCGATTTCAACAAGATTCGCTTTCTCATGATATCAACCCAGGCGTATGTATAGGTCGCATTAGGCTCACCGAAGAGCAGAAAGTGCAAATAGAGGACGAGCTTTGTAATAAATTAGCGAAACTTAACGCAGTTAACACTTCCAACAATGAAGGTGAACTAACAAATATATTAATGCGCTGCACTCCCGGTGCTCAGATATTTTTCGCTGATGATTTACCTAACATTGACGGAAGCTTATTAAAGCACGTCGCTCAACTCACTAAATTAAGTTAAAGCATCAGATAAATAAATCAAACACCCCCGAGATAACATCATATATCCCTACCAAACTATTGATTCAAAGCGTTTCCTGAATCTAATTCTGATTTTTTATTTAGCAAGCGTCGCTTAGTCAACTAAGAACTTGTCTTAATTTCACACTTATTAATTGTCTTGTTAGCTCTTTTGAAATAGACAGAAAACTTAAGTAATGACTAATTTAGCTTAAGTATAAAAGACAACTTTTTACGTTATTTACCTCACACTATTTAACTATAAATTTGCAGACGAACAAATTAAATTAATACATTCACCTAGCTAATAAAAACAAAAGCAAAACACATAATTATAATTCTATTATTTATAAGGACATAGAAAAGTGAAATTTAAGTATTCTTTAGCAACGGCAGTCACTCTCGCATTATTACAAGGCTGTGGCGGTGGTGGCGGTGATAGCTCATCACCTACTCCGTCCACTAGCAGTGCAAACGGTCCAACGTGGAAAGTTCATGATTTTAGCCAACCGTCGAAAACGTTTATCAACCAATGTGAAACGCCCCGCGTCGGACTGGACCCATATGACAACTATGCCGCCTATCCAGATAAATTGGGCTCTGCATTACACGAAAAACTCTTTTTAAGAGCTTTTACTAACGAAACGTATCTATGGTATGACGAGGTTCCTGATAATAATCCAGCAAACTACAAAACTGTTACTGATTACTTCAATACGCTGGTCACCTCTGCTACTACCGCGACGGGTAAACCAAAAGATCGCTTCCATTTTACCGTCCCTTATGAGGATGATATGAAATCATCGCAATCCGGTTTAGTTGCTGGATTTGGTTTTAACTGGGCATTCCTACGTGGCGTACAACCTCGAGACGTTCGTATTTCCTACACTGAAGAAGCCTCGCCAGCTGATAGAAGCGGCATTGCTCGTGGTGATAAGCTTCTGAAAATCAATAATATTGATGTGGTTAACACCGGTAGTCAGTCCGACATTGATTTTATTAATAAAACGCTCTTTAACCCTGACATCAATCAAGATTACACCTTCACATTTGAGAGTGTTGGCGGTCTAGAGAAAACCGTGACGCTTACCGCCTCTGATGTCATGACCTCTCCAGTTAAAAATGCCAAAGTGATTACACAAAATGGTATGCGGATCGGCTATCTGCAATACAACTCCTTTGAACCAAGCGCTCAAGCCCCGCTTATTGAGGCGTTCAGTACGCTCTCAGCAGAGAATGTTGACGAGATCGTCGTTGATTTACGTTACAACGGCGGTGGCTTAGTCCTTCAGTCCTCGCAAGTAGGCTACATGCTAAGCGGTGCTGGTCAGAACCGAGTCTTCAGTGAGTTGATTCATAATGACAAAGTGATGCGTACCATTAAAGATGGGGATAACATCTATCGCTTTACGAATCTAGCAATAGACTGGGCAGCACAGAAATATTCGGATCAAGTGCTTCCGACACTGAACAAAAAGCGCGTATATGTGCTGACTTCAGGAGGCACGGCTTCCTCAAGTGAACTGCTAATCAACGCTTTGCGCGGCATTGATGTGGAGGTTATCCAAATAGGTTCAACAACCACAGGTAAACCGTACGGGTTCTCACCAGAACAAAACTGCGGCACTATGTACTACACTATTCAGTTCAAGTCGGCGAACGAGAAAAAATTTGGCGACTTCGCTGATGGTTTTATTCCTACTCCAAAGAGCCAAATCAATACCGAGCTAGGCTTAGACAATAGAGTGGAAGGTTGCTGGGTCAATGACGACCTAACAAAACCATTGGGCGATCCGTCTGAAGGTATGCTTTCTGCGGCACTAAACTACATGGAAACTGGAACCTGTCCGCCAGTATCCCCTTCAAGTTTCAACGCCATGCCGCGTAACATTTCATCTCCGGAGTTAAGCGATCTTCGCTCTCCGCTACGAACAGAGGCAATTCATGTTGAGATCAACTAACTTTTTACGAATGCTGATTCGGGTTGCGCTTTTCTTAGGCACTTCGATTTCTTTGATAGGATGCCAAGCTATGTCACAAGAACCCGTTGAAGCATTGAGTAAAAAGAACTCTCCGGAAACAGTCATAGAGATTCAAAACGCGATCGCAGAAATCCAAGGGACACCAGCACCTAGAGTCGCAAATAACGTATTTGAATCCTCACCGCATTTGTTGATTGAAAAAGGACGAGTAAAAGGGAACAACAATCAACTGTTGGATGGCAGCTATACGGATCTTCCAGACCAATATACGTTGCAGATCAGAGGTGAAACCTGTGGCTTGTACTATGCCAAAACAGATACTTTTGTCTCTCTCAGTTCACTAGATTGTGAGCCCATCATTAAGTTTTAGATCTCCCAAAATAGAAGCCCGCTGATATCAGCGGGCTTTCTACTTTATTGCTCAGTGTGAAACGGTCAACGTCACTTTAGTTCAATCCATGCTTTGCGCTGTTGTTTATCCATGTATGACCAAGCTACAAAGCGGCTCACTTTCTGCCCTTGACTCATTTCAACCACACGAACGGCTTTCACACCCAATTTTTCAAGCTGCTTACGCATCGGGCGAACGTTGTCTTTTTTGGATATGAGTGTTGTAAACCACAAGACCTGCGCGGCAAAAGCTTGGCTTTCATTCGCCATTTTTCGGATAAACGCCGCTTCTCCACCTTCACACCACAATTCAGCGTTTTGACCGCCAAAATTCAACGCCGGCTTACTTGTCTTTACTTGTGTGGTTTGAGGTTTTAGTCCTTTCTTACGCTGGTTTGCTTTTAGATTATCGATTTTACGCTGGCTGCCCATAGCGGCATCTTCCGCCGAACGGTGGAATGGCGGATTACATGTCGTCACATCATAACGATCATTCGGTTGAATGATACCTAGATAAATATTGGCATCATTGTGTTGCTGTACCAGTGCAATTTTTCCCGTCAAAGCACGATTGTGCTCTACGATCGTTTGAGCCGATTGGATGGATTTTGGATCGACATCGCTGCCCGTATAGTGCCAACCGTATTTTGTTACACCAACAATCGGATAAATACAGTTTGCTCCCACGCCAATGTCCAACGCTTTCACTTTTTGGTGCGCGTACTGACCTTTTACTTCACCATCAAGTAGTTCTGCCACTCGGTGAATGTAATCAGCGCGGCCCGGAATCGGTGGGCAAAGGTAGGTGTCGGGAATGTCCCAGAACTCGATACCATAATACGCAGCAAGCAATGCTTTATTGAGCATTTTAACAGCATTAGGATCAGAGAAGTTTATGGAGTCTTCCCCTTTCGGATTTTTGATAACGAATGGCTTTAACTGTGGTTCACTTTCCACGAGTTTTTTAAAATCGTAACGACCTCGATGAACATTACGCTCATGCAAACCATTCTTCGCTATTTTTATGAACTCGACTTCGCTCTTTCCTGCAGGCTGCGAGGATTTGCGCGCAACTTTGTCTTTAACACGCTTCGGCTTGGCTTTATTCGCGTCTTTATTCTGACCCGCCATTGAAGTCTTTGGCTTTGCTTGCTTCGCGTTGTGATTATTGTTCTTCATTCAAATTCGCTTTTAAATCGAGGTAAATCATAAACAAACGAGCATCAAATTCGAGTTGGTGATACTCAGGCTCCATATAGCAACATAGCTGATAGAACGCCTTGTCGTGGTTTTTCTCACGAGTATGCGCCAACTCATGTACCACCAGCATTCTTAATAGTGGCTCGGGCGCATCCTTAAATACATTGGCAATGCGAATCTCGTTTTTCGACTTCAGCTTACCGCCATGGTTTCTACTGATTACACTGTGCAAACCAAGCGCGTTGTTTACCGCGTGAATTTTCTTATCGTAGACGACTTTACTGATTGGCGCGGCTTTCTTCATGTAGCGGTTTTTGATTGCCATGGCGTACTCATAGAGCGCCCTTTCGCTTTTGATTTGGTGCCTATCGGGATAACGTTTTTCGAACCAAGGAACAAACTTGCCACTCGCTATCAATGAGCTCACCTGCTCTACGATGTTTTGTGGGTAGCCTTGAATGTATCGAAGTGACGGATGCATAGAGTTAACGTCTGTTATGACAAAATAAAGGCGCTCAATATACCTGAGATAAAGGACAGTTTCACCTTAGCTTTCGCCTTTCATTTATGACGAAAGGCCGTTAAACTTCGCCTCCCAATGATAATGGAGAGAAATTCAATGAAACGTGTCGTTCTTTACGTCAAAGACAAATGCCCTCACTGCAAAGATGCTCAAAGTTATCTGGATTCGAAAAATATTAACTATCGTTTGTGCAATGCTAAGATGCAACGCGGTCGCAAAGAACTTGATGCGCTTGGTGCTCGTTCAGTGCCTGTTTTAAAAATTGGTGATCGGGTAATGATTGGCTGGAACCCAAAGAACTTCGAGAAGATGTACAAAGGCGACTAGTGCTCGGACGATGAATCTGCGCTGCATTTAAACGTAGCGCTTGATAAAGTCGATAAACGTTCGATCTGCTATTGATAAGTACCCCTGCTTGCGCCAAGCAAGTGCCAGATCCAGCGTAACGGGTGGTTCAAACGGTAGGCCAACAACGCCCGACTCATGTTGAGTCACCAATTCCAGTAACGCGGTAATCGCAAACTCTTGTTTCACAATACTCAAAATCAAAGGCAGTAAGTTGGTCTCGAATGATGACTTCATGGTAAACCCATGCTCCTCACTCACCTGATCCAAAAATTCGCGGTGAAAATAGCCATGCTGAAACATAACCAAATCGTGTTCAAAGAACTCATCAAAAGTAAGAGCGTGTCGCTGGGCTAACTCATGCTCAGGTGAAACAACTGCGACCATTTGGCTAGTAAACAAATGGTCAGTTTCTAGGTCATCAGGCACGTTATCACAACTGATCACACCGATATCGAGTTGACCATTGAGCAGCATACGACGAATCGATTGAGTCCCAGCTTCGACCAAGGTCAATTTTAACTCAGGGAATTGGCTTTTAAACGCCATCACAATTCGTGGAAAGAAATAACTGCCCATCATTGATGGCGTCCCTAGTCTTACTTCGCCTTTCGCTAAACCTTTCAACTCATCAATCGCGAGCTGCGCGTCGTGCAACTGTTGAATCACCCGCTTAGCATGCACAAATAACGTTTCGCCCTCTTTCGTTAAGCTGATTTTTTTATCATCACGGCGAAATAGGGTAACGCCCAAAGACTGCTCAAACTTTTTGATAGAAATGCTTAATGCGGGCTGGGCAATATGCAGGGCTTTCGCCGCATGGGTAATGTTTCCGTGTTCAGCGACCGCCAGAAAATGTTTAAGTTGTTTCGATTCCATTAGATCAAAAATATATGGTGTCCATATTTTTAATATATTTTTTTAATTTATAACGAACTGATAGATTGATCACAGTCTCTCCATTTGCTCACATTAGGCAGGATTCATGGTCAGTTTTGGCACACCGGAATACAAACGCATTACGCTCTCGCTAGCGCTTGGTTCCTTCTTGGTTTTTTCAAATTTATACCTACTACAGCCAATGCTGCCCACTTTTGCCCAAATTTTCACGATCTCAGAAACGCAAGTGAACTGGTTATTTGCGGCCTCAACACTCGCTCTCTCTTTTAGCCTCGTTCCAATGGCTGTGTTGTCAGAATCAGTGGGACGAAAGCCAGTCATGATGGCTGGTCTGTTTTCGATTCCTACCCTTTCCGCTTTGATGCTGTTTGGTGACTCATTTCTGTTTTTGGTGGTATGTCGAGCACTGATCGGTGTCGCGCTCGCAGCTTTTGCTGCGGTCGCCGTGGCTTACATGGCAGAAGAACTCGACAAGCACGCCTTCTCGATGGCAATTGGAACGTACATTGCGGCTAACTCATTAGGCGGCATTGCAGGGCGTATTAGCGGCGGCTTATTGGCGGACAATTTCAGTGTTGATGTCGCCATTGAAGTTATGATGGTGTTCACTCTTCTTGGTGTCATTGGCGTTCACTATTTATTGCCAACACAGCGCAACTTCACCCCGTCATCAAGCAGCTTGCGCCATCAAAATCGTGCGCTTATTGGTCATTTTAAAAACCAACGCGTGTGGTTCGCGATGCTGATAGGAGGACTCAACTTTGCTTTGTTCGTCAACCTTTACTCCGTAATGGGGTTCCGTCTGGTGAGTGAACCTCACAATGTGCCCGTCGGGTTGGCCTCACTGATCTTTATTTGTTACTTGGGAGGAACTTTCTCCTCTCGTTGCGCAGGCCACTGGAGTAAACGTTATTCATCAATCCTCGGCATGTTCTTGGGCGCGATAGTGAGCATGACGGGGATGTGGATTGCGGCGGTTGAAAGCTTGACTGCAATGCTATTTGGGTTGTTGCTGATTAGTTTTGGTGCCTTCTTTACTCATACCCTCGCCTACGGTTGGGTCGGTCAGAATGCCACTCGCGCCAAAGCCACCGCGACTGCGCTCTACTTAGTACACTACTATGTAGGCGGTAGTTTGGGAGGATTCTTACTTCTTTATTGTTGGCAACATGGTGGTTGGTCGAGTGTTCTTATGGGGGGAAGCGCAGTCTACCTAGCAATGTTTGCTGCAATTGCGTATTTGAAACACATTGCCGAAAGAAAGCACACTGACCAAACACCTGACGCGGCGAGTTTAAAGAGTAGCTAAGGTACGCTCATTTACGTAATACCTCTCTGGTTACTTGGATAACCAACTCTGTTATGCTTGCGCTACTTTAATAAAACCAGAAAGTCGTATGTCAACGCGTTCAACACAAAACACAGATATCGAAGCGATCACTCAACAGGTCAACCAATGGCTCAACGATGTGGTAATCGGGCTCAACCTTTGTCCGTTTGCTGCCAAGCCGCAACGTAATAAACAAATCAAAATCTTTGTTAGTGAAGCGACTCAAGAAGAAACGCTTCTTGAAGATATTTTATTGCAACTGATTGAGCTGAGTAACACAGAGCCCGAACAACTTGAGACCACGTTGGTTGTGGTTCCCAACATGCTACAAGATTTCTGGGACTACAACTTTTGCATAGATTGGGTTGAAGGATTAATTAAGCAGCAAAACTGGGAAGGTATTTTCCAAGTAGCGACTTTCCATCCTGATTACTGTTTTGGCGGCGCAAGGCCTGAAGACGACGAAAACCTGACCAATCGTTCTCCTTACCCGATCTTCCATTTGATTCGCGAAGAGAGTATGGAAAAGGTACTAAAACACTATCCTGATCCTGAATCCATTCCCGATACAAACATCGCTCGTGTTTCCTCCCTTTCAGAGGAAGAACGTAAAAAGCTGTTCCCTTACCTATTTCGTTAAGCACCACCATTCCCAAAGGCAGATTTATCACCAGTTAGATGCAATGCCCTTGGGGTTCAAAGTGCGGTTTGGTATCATTGCCGCTTCAATCGATTCAATGGAAATTAGAATGCAACTGTCAAAGCTAACCCAAGAGATTTTTGATCACTTATACCGTGATATCACCGAGTTCCGTAGTACGTTCGACTTACCAGTCGCAGACGCTGCAAGCCTTGATACGCAAGCAGACACACTACACACCTCTTTGGCGATCGAAGAGCTAACAGAGCTAGCAGAAGCAGATTGTAAAACTGAGCAAGCAGATGCCATCGTAGACAGCGTGTATGTATTAATGGGCCGTCTCGTTCATCTTGGCCACAGCAAAGTAGAAGACAACCTGACGATCAGCTACTTAATCGATCTTCTATTAAACGTTGCAGTAAACCGTGGTATTGAATTTATTCCTTGCTGGGATGAAGTGCACTCAAGCAACATGAGCAAAGTATGCCGTAACGAGCAAGAGTACTCAGAAACAGAGGCATTCTACGCGGAACAAGGCATCAAGTTGATGGCGGTGCAGAAAGGTGAATACATCATCGCGAAATGCGCCGAAGATTTCGTATCGGAAGGTAAAACCATTCGCAAAGGCAAAGTACTCAAATCTGTTTACTACCGCCCAGCAGATCTAAAACCGTTAACTCAATAAGCGTTGAGTTTGGCTATCTCGATTAAAAAAACGACCTCAAGTAGGTCGTTTTTTATTGTCCCTAAATACTAATCAAAGATTAAATAAGGTTGCTCATCTACAATGACCTTTTTGACTTGAGTATTGAACACTTCCCCGAGAGCTTCTTCCGTTAGCACAGTATCGGCACTTCCTGATGAGTGCAGCACACCGTTGTTAAGCAGCAATACTTTATCTGCGTGCTTTAATGTGCGATTGAGATCGTGATTAGCAACCAATACTCCAATTCCCTGCGCCGCCATAGCGCTAATCAATTGATAGAGCAGACCCTCTTGCGCAATATCTAACGGTGCTGCTGGCTCATCCAAAATTAAAAACTGCGAAAAAGGATTAATGGTACGCCACACCTGCAAACATACACCTGCTAATCGGACACGCTGCCACTCACCACCGGATAATGTTTGAATACTGCGATGAAGCTTATCTTGCAGTTGTACTAGCTCCACCACCATATTGACGGCATCACGCACTTTGATATCCGCAATCTCAGCGCCACTCGGCAGAGATAGTGCTAGATACTGAAAAACATCGACATTAAATGCAGGGCGTGATTGCTGACACAAATAACCTCGCACATGAGCTTGCTCTGACAACGGTAAAGTAAGCAAGTTTTTGTCGCCAACGTACACTGCACCACTCATACCCTCTCGGTGACTTAACGTACCAGAAATCGCAGCCAATAAAGTACTCTTACCGGAACCATTAGGCCCAACGATATGTACGATTTCGCCAGCTTTGCATTCAAAAGAAAGAGGCAATAATCGACTACCAACCGACATATGTTTAACGTGCATCATGACTCTTCACCAGCATCCAGATGAAAATAGGTGCGCCAATCGATGTTGTCATGACACCTAAAGGTAACTCTGCGGAGTCCAATAACAGTCTTGCGCCGATGTCAGCAAATACAAGCAACGCAGCACCAGATATTGCAGAAAGTGGCAATAAATAACGGTTTTCCGTACCAAAAGCCAAACGCAACAAGTGCGGCACCACCAAACCAACAAAACTGATGATGCCACCCAAAGCGACTGAACTACCCACCAAAACAGAAATGGCGAGGATCAATTTCCAACGCATTTGATGCACATCGACACCCAATTGGGTCGCATGAATCTCACCCAGCATCAATTTATCAAGCGACTTGCCTTTACAACATAACCAGGTAAGCACCGGTAACATCACCAAAGTAACGGTATGTTGATACCAACTTGCACCGCCAATACTGCCCATTAACCAATACATCAGTTGGCGTAAACTGAGATCATCACTAAAGTAAAATGCCCAGGTCACAATCGCGCTCGATAAAATACCCAATGCGACCCCAACCAAAAGCAATCGAGCCGTCGTCAGGTGCATTGCCCTTGCTATCGCCACCAAAACAAACGTGAATACCATCGAGCCTGCAATCGCTGCCAACATAAAAACAATCGGGGTAGGAAGAACAGGTGACGCGAACATGATTAAGACCATTGCTAAGCTTGCGCCACCAGAGATACCAAGCACGCCAGGTTCAGCCAACACGTTCCCAAGCAACACTTGTAACGTCGCGCCAGATACCGCTAACGCAGCACCAATAATTGCCGCAGACACTAACCTCGGTAAACGCAAGTCCACCAATAACTTCTGTTCAAATGCAGATAAGGATTGAAAAGGAGAAAGGAAAATTTCTCCGACCATCAAGTGAATGGCAGAGAGTACAGCGAGCACGATCGACATAACCATCAGGTTACGTTGCCAGCGTCGTTCCTTGTTCAAGATAAGTTGTTGAAAATCCATAGCGGCCGATAAAAACAAACGAGGCTTAACCTTACAGTTAAGCCTCGGTAAATTGCAATTAACTTCTCAAAGCAATGTTGGATTAATCGTAAACCAACTCACCCTCTTCAAAACGGGTTTTCACTTCACAAACCATCAGAGCTGCACGTTGACCTATTGCGACGTGGCGGTTCGGGAAGACAATCGCTTCGTTTTCATTCTTCGCCATTAATGGTTTGTCGCCATCATGACCAAACACTTCGCCGTGAACAAATGAGGTGAAGTTTTCAACATTGTCGTCGAACATAAAGTCAAAGTCTTCGTTCAAACGAACGATTGTGCGACTTACGCGATACTTAATGCATGGTTTTGGTAGGTGTTCTGGCTTCGTTTCCGCAATCAAATTACGTAAAGACAAATCAAACGCGGTCAGTTTATCGAGGTCATTTTCACCGATACGAGCCACACGGCCAAGCTCCATTGTGAGAGCCTGCGCACCAAAATTCTCGGCACTGTACCAGCTAAACGTGCTCGATGGTGAGTTTGACAGGAGCACTGCTTCAATGTGTGCACTGTCCAAGAAATCGATCAATGCCTTGCTGCGCACAGGATGACGAGTCTTAGGACTTACTGCAAACGTATAGTGCTTCGAGCCTCTAATCGCGCAGTGTAAATCAAGGTGCCAGCGTGTTGTCGGGTCGGTATCCTGATAAAAATCTCGAACAAGCAGCTTAAGCGTATCGGCGATAACAAGCTCTTTTGTCTGTTTGTGTTCTTTTTCGTCAAACAGACGGTTGAGATTTTCTTCGAGGAATCGCGTGTGCGCCAGAGTGGATTCTGGGTGAGCGATAATGAACAGACAACGGGTATCGACCGTCTGGAACCCAGATTCTATGTCTTGAATAATGGAATCCACCAGCTCCATCGGTGCGGTTTCATCTCCGTGAACCCCACAAGAGATGATGATGTTCTTCGTATCCTGAGTATAATTCGCAGGGATTACTTCTAATACACCACGCTGATAGAGTTTAAGTTTTACACCGCTAGAAAGCACCTGCTCCGCTGGTGCAACATCAATATGAACATCTAACGTGTCAGTTAAAAACGATTGGCGAAAGAGAGACTTCGTCATGCGTTACTCCTTAATAGCACGGCGGATATGTTAATAAATTGTACAAAGGATTTTTGTTGCTGCGATCTCACTTATGAGTAGAAATCACTATTTCCCTCGAAAATCCGATGCCTTTTCGCGCCAGGCACTCAAATCAAGCATTGAGGCGTTTAATTTTCAAACAATTACAAAGTGTTAGGGCTGTGAACTTTACCACAGCCCTGATTAAGATCATTATGATTTGATCAAATTTTTGTAGCTATAAAGCAGATTATGCATCAACACTGCGAAAAACTTAGCCGCGCTGTGCGAGCAAACGCTCAAACTCATCGACTTTTTCACGCACTAGCTCAACACTCTGCTGCCAAAACGTTGGCTGGGTTAAATCCATCGACAGATGCTTTTCGACGACATCTTCCGCCATCATGCAGCCTGTATCGCGCAGCAAATTGATGTAATCGGTGTAAAACGCTTCGCCTTTGGTTTCTCGCTGTGCATAGATACCCTTGCTAAACAAGAAACCAAATAGGTATGGGTAGTTATAAAAGCTCACGCTATCAATAGAAAAGTGCAGCTTGCTTGCCCAGAAGTACGGATCCGGTTCGCTCATTACGTCGCCATACCATTCTTTCCAAGTTTCTGACATCAACTCACAGAATTCATCTGCGGTTAACTCTCCATCCTGGCGGCGTTCATAGAACGATTTTTCAAACTCGTAGCGAACCGGAATGTTGATCATTAAAGCTAGCGCAGATGACAACTCTTCCCACAACATCTCGAGCTTTTCATCAACGCTCTCAGCTTTCGAAATCAAATGATCACGAACGATGTTTTCTGCAAAGATAGAGGCGGTTTCTGCTAACGTCATTGGGTAGTAAGTTTGGCAAAGTGGCAAATCACGAATAACCCAGTTATGGAACGCATGGCCAAGTTCATGTGCCAGAGTCATAAGGTCTGAACGGCTGCCACTCCAAGTCATAAACACAAGTGGTGTTCGCGTTGCTGGCAGTTTGGTGCAGTATGCACCAAGACGCTTGTTAGCATTTGGCGCGGCATCAATCCAACCATTTTGTACCATCAAACGGACAAATTCCGACATCTCAGGGTTTACTGTTTCAAATGCTTCACAAATAACATCAATCGCTTCATCAAAGTCGTAAACCTTCGCTTCACCGCTCAAAGCAGGCATAGCCGCCAGATGATTCCAAGGTTTCATCTCATCCAGACCATGTACTTGCGCCATCAATAAACCTGCTTTCTGACCAATAGCTCGACTGTCTTTGGCTACTGTCATCATCGCATTTAAAGTTTCAGCTTGGATTCGGCTACCATGCAAACTCGGCTCTAGGAAGTGAACTTCACGCTTCGTAGAACGCTTTTTGTTTTCAGTTAAGCGCCATCCTGCTAACGCATTCAAAATCGCAGCGAATGATTCTTGGTGCGTTTGCATTGCATCTTGTACGCCTCGCCACGCGGCTTCTTGACGCTCGAATTCAGAACCATAAAGAATGCTTGCCGCTTGAGAAAACCCAAGCTCTTCACTATTACCATCTGTGTACTCAAGCTTCACTTTCAATGAGCCAGTCAGGTTATCGTATAGGTTACCCCAAGCCGATTTGCCATCCACACTCATCGCAGCCAGTAACTGTTCTTCTGCGTTGCTAAGACGAGTATCCGCCAACTTTCTAGAATTCAAGATAGAAAAAGCTTGCCCACTGATATCAGGATTCTCATGGTCTAACACGCGCAAGATAAACTCTTCGTCGGCATGCGTTAGTGTCAAATCAAAGGGACTGAACGCTTGGGAAAGCTCCGAAAAGATGCGGGTCATTTTACCAAGTAACGATTTCGCTTCGGCGTTTGTTGCATCAACAGAAGCATAACAACTCGCAAAATTTGCAACTGTGCCCGCTAAACGACTCGCGGCTTCATTGGTTAAAATCGCATTTTGCATGATCTCTACGTTGCCACAATCTGCTGATTGTTTATTCAAAAGATCAATACATTGTTCCACAAGAGCAATATCGTCTTGAATTCGTGGGTCAGAAAGGTCGTTATAAACGATGGACAAATCCCAACTCGGCGTTGTCATTTCTATATTTCCTTTTTATGTAACTGAGTCAATTTTCGCTTCCTGCACCTAGCAGATGGGCTTCCACTGACATCTTCCGTGACTATGCCCGTAAGCAATATCGTTCTGGGCATTTTAATATTTATAAATTAACGAGTTAAAAGAGGTACGCCAATCGAACGCACCGAGGCGTAAATTTGCTCATCTATGGTAATTGTTACATGCGTGACAGAAGCGTTTCCTATCGACAACGTCGAATACCACTTTGGGTTACGCCAATCTAACTCCAATACATGAGCAAGAATCATACGAATGACGCCACCATGCGTGACGATAAGTAGATTGTCATTGATATCGTTGATGATTTGAGACCAAACGCGACATATGCGCTCAGAAAATGTGCTTAAGCTCTCAGCATTCGGCAACGTATGTTGTGCTGGCGATTGCCAAAAAGCATCTAGCTTTTTCCACTGCTCAGTGAGCATATCAAAAGGCATACCATCAAAATCACCAAATGCCATCTCTTGTAAAGATTCATCCGTCATTACTGGTAATAATTGCTGTTCAGCAATGATGTTTGCCAGTTCTTGACAGCGTGAAAGTGGAGAAGAAATTATTCCACCCACACCTCGTCCACTCTCAGCCCAAGCCCGAGCAATACTCTCTTGATCAGCAGGCGTAACTTTTACATCTGTTTGGCCATGGAGTCCTGGTAGAGCGTCTACTTTTCCATGACGCACAAGATAGATATTGAGTGTTTTCATTTTGTTCCATCCTACTCTTTAAGAACCAACGGCAAACCAGCAGCAACAAAGGTAACACGATGGCAAACACTGGCTAGTTTTTGATTCATCCGTCCAGCATTATCCACAAAATAACGACTAACCGCCCCCAAAGGTACAATGCCCATTCCAACCTCGTTAGAGACGAATATTAACGTCGCATCTGAGCCACGTACCACCTGTATAAGCTTTTCAATTTCTGCTTCTAGCTTCTCATTGGAACATTCATCACCTAACTCAAATATCCAATTGTTGAGCCACAAGGTTAAACAGTCGATCAATACAACATCGGTGATAGCGAAATTTGTCAGTAACTCAGATAAATGAAGGGGGCATTCATGCTCTTGCCACTCGCCCCCGCGTTGCTTTTGATGATGCGCTATTCGCTCTCGCATTTCTTGGTCAAATGGCAGCGCGGTTGCAACATAGTGTAATGCTCGCTGAGAAGCGACCGATAATTGCTTAGCTGTTTTTTCTGCCAAATGCGACTTCCCAGAGCGCGCGCCACCGAGTATCAATTGCTTCATGAGGAGTGATACAACCCAATCATAGTGAGATAAATAAGCAGTTCCGACAACTGTTGCGCTGCGCCAAGGCAATCCCCCGTAAAGCCGCCAATTCTCTTGGTTAACCAACGTTTGAACATCAAACGAAATACCACGAGAACAAGCGATATCAAGATCGCATCCGCGATACCAAGTACAAGCAATGTTACGCCACCAGTAAACAACAAAATGGAGACTTCTAGAGAAGACTGGCGACTTGCTAGCGGTTTACTTTTCGACGTATCACTGTCACTGACATAAGGCATGTCATAAATAAGCGTCGCTGCTAGTGCTCGGCTTGCGGTGTAAGCGACGACAATGACCAACCAAAAGTGCGGCAAGTTAGCTAGTTCACTCCAAAAAACATACTTAGCCAATAACGCCATAATGAGAGTGGCGGCACCATAAGTGCCAATACGACTGTCTTTCATAATAGAGAGGCGTCGCTCTACGGTCATGCCACCGCCAATGCCATCCGCCATATCGGTCAAGCCGTCTTCGTGAAAAGCCCCAGTTAACAATAAGCTAAACACCATCGTTAATACTATGGCAACCGACTCTGGGAAAAAAATTGAGGTGAGCGAGAATACTAAAGCGCAAAGTGCTCCAAGCACGAGACCAACTAACGCAAAGTAACGGCCTGCCTGATTCATGCGTTCTTCACTGTAAGGCAACGCTTGGGGCACGGGTAAGCGGCTAAAAAAACTGGTAGCTAATAGAAATAACTCCCACTGGTATCTTAACGATGACGGCATGACTTTCTCAGAATTATCAGGGACTGACACTAAACTGTAACTCCTGCACTCTCGAAGCTCGCCATTTTGTTGTAAAACTGGGCAGCAGCTTTTAACAAGGGTAAGGCAAGAGCGGCTCCTGTTCCCTCCCCTAGCCGTAAACCAAGGTCGAGCAGAGGTTCTGCTTTTAGATGTTCCAATACAAATTTATGTCCATTTTCTTCAGAGCGATGGGCAAACAACATGTATTCACGCGTTTCTTCATCTAGCAACGTCGCAATATAAGCCGCTACCGATACGATAAACCCATCCACTAAAACTGGAGTTTTAAGCCGCTTGGCTTCTAAAAAAGCGCCCACCATTTGTACGATTTCAAAGCCCCCAACCTGTGCGAGAATCGCTTTGGTATCAAGACCTCGACATCGGTTTACCCCCTGTGCTACCAGTTTATATTTGCGGCTCAACTGCTGTTGATTGATTCCGGTGCCAACGCCAACACAATAATCAATATCTAATGAGCTCAGCGCCGATAACAGTGCTGAGGCCGAACTGGTATTACCGATGCCCATCTCGCCGAACATTAAGAGGTTTGAACCATGCAAAATGGTATGCTCAGCAATCTTCGCACCATATTCTAAACCTAACGCCACTTGTTCTGGGGACATCGCGGATTGTTTAGAAAAATTAGCCGTACCGTTACCCAACCGTTGTTCAACCAAGTTGGGATGGGATTTAAATTCTGGAACCAGCACATCAATAGGAGCCAACATGCCGCAATCTATTACTTTGAGTTGAATGCCATTAATGTCGCAAAAACAGTTGATGGCTGCGCCGCCAGCGAGAAAGTTAGCCACCATTTGCTGAGTGACTTCGCTTGGCGCAATGCTCACACCCTCCTCTGCAACGCCGTGATCTCCAGCAAATACCAGCATGCTTGGTTTGCAGATAGCGATGGAATCAACTGGCTGAGGTTTATTCTGACTTTGAATAAGAGCTAACTGCAGTGCCACCTTTTCCAATAAGCCTAAAGAACCGACGGGTTTGGTTTTGTTATCTATGCGTGCTTGTATCTCCGCAGCAAAAGAGTCATCCATTTTTTACGTTCCTTTGATGTTGTCTGGGTGAGAGGTGTTCTGTTGTTCAAGAGGTCTTGTTCAGCGACAGTTTTTGCGCGCCCACTATTGTATACACTTGCATCCAATTGGGGCAGCGCTAATCAAGTTTATCTCAGGATAGTCTGCCGAGTTCGCAGAGCGTCTCACCTTTCTTGCACGAGATTATAAGTAACTCGTTGAAATCCGCTACAATAGCTTAGACTATGTTCCCATATAGGAGAAAAGATATGGATAACAACACCTGCGCAATCATCGCCGGTGCAACTGGCTTAGTAGGCTCAAAAGTCATTGCAAACCTCATAAATCAATCAGGTGTTGGTACCTTATATTATCTTTCTCGCCGCCCACTCGATGGCGTCCTAGATGTGGACAACAAGCTTATTCCTCTCATTGATGCAGACCTTTCTATCCACCAATGGGATGAGAACCAACCAACACCAACCATCGGCTTTATCTGTTTAGGCACGACCCTTAAGCAAGCAGGCAGTAAGGATAATTTGCGTAGAGTAGATGTTGATCTGGTGTGCAAAGTCGCCCAACAAATGAAAACAATCGGAGTCAAACGCCTTGCGGTTGTTTCTAGCCTCGGTGCAAATAGTAAATCGCCATCCCATTACTTAGCTTGTAAAGGACAAATGGAACAACGAATCGAAGCTATGGATTTTGAGGAAATCGTATTTGTTCGCCCAGGCCCGCTTGTTGGTCAACGTCAAAACCCAAGAATGGACGAGAAGTTAGTACAAACTCTGTTTAAGGTAATTCGCCCACTTATGCTAGGCAAACTGTCCAACTTTTTACCTATTCGAGCAGAAGATGTCGCCAAAGCGATGATTTATCAACTTTTCAGTTATCAAGAAGACTCGGTGGTTTACTTACAAAGGAAAGAAATGCGTGACTTACTGCATCACTACGAATAACCATTTTGTACAATTAACGTGCTAATTCACACTCTCACGCGACTTAGATCTCGTTTTTATATTCATTTTAGATCTAGCTAATACCCGTTTGTCATTTTTAAAGTTATATCACGAGCGTTATCTTACGCTCCATAAATAAATCCGTATAAAACCCCGTATAAAAAACAACCGCCACTTCGGCTGGTTGATAAGGTCAAATTATGAATTTTGCAGTGATAGCCTCTCTAGCCGTCTTTGTTGGAATATTGTTCTTTCTATTTAATCAGCAACAAAAGAAACACACTCTTTCACGTCTCGTTTTGATCGGTCTTGTTACCGGTTCTCTTTTTGGTCTTGCTTTGCAACTCATTCACGGTGAAGGCAACAGCGCAATTGCTCAAACACTTGAATGGGTAGGCATTGTAGGCAGTGGCTACGTTGGTCTACTGAAAATGGTCATCATGCCACTAGTATTGGTATCGATGATCTCTGCAGTTGTTAAGTTGGAGAAAGGTGGATCTTTAGGTAAAATTTCTGGCCTGACCATCTCTGTTCTTCTAGTAACGACTGCAATTGCTGCACTTATCGGTATTTTGGTGACAACGACATTTGGCCTGTCAGCAGAAGGGTTAACTGAAGGTGCGCGTGAAACCGCTCGTATCGCCGTTTTAGAAAGCCGTGCCGGTACAGTAAGTGACTTAACTATTCCTCAAATGCTAGTTAGCTTCATTCCAACCAACCCATTTGCTGATCTAACAGGTGCTCGCTCGACATCAATTATCGCTGTTGTGATTTTCGGCGTGTTAACTGGTATCGCCGCTCGTAAAGTGATGATGGAAAAAGCAGAGTTGGAATCACCGATTCGTACTTTCGTAGAAGCTGCTCAATCTATCGTTATGCGATTAGTGAAGATGATCATGGCCCTAACGCCATACGGCATCGCAGCACTGATGGCAAAAGTGGTAGCGACATCAAGCGCAGGCGACATCCTAAACCTACTTGGCTTTATTGTGGCGTCTTATGTTGCTATCGCACTGATGTTTGTTGTTCATGGCGTATTAGTCTCTTTTGTCGGCGTTAGCCCTGCGGAATACTTTAAGAAAATCTGGCCTGTACTGACCTTCGCGTTTACATCTCGTAGCTCAGCAGCAACAATTCCACTAAACGTAGAAGCGCAAATCACGAAGCTTAACGTACCACCAGCGATTGCAAACCTATCAGCATCGTTTGGTGCCACTATCGGCCAAAACGGCTGTGCGGGTATCTATCCTGCAATGCTTGCAGTGATGGTAGCTCCGACAATGGGCATCAACCCACTTGATCTACACTTTATCCTGTCATTGATTGCGATTATCACCATCAGCTCATTTGGTATTGCAGGTGTCGGCGGCGGTGCGACGTTTGCAGCCTTGATTGTTCTTCCTGCAATGGGCTTACCTGTGACCATCGCGGCACTGCTTATCTCTATTGAACCACTGATTGACATGGCACGTACCGCACTAAACGTTTCAGGCTCAATGACTGCGGGTACAATTGCTAGCCGAGTGCTGAAGTCACCAGAAAGTGAAGCAACATTGGAAGAAACACGAGCATAGAACTCAAATTCCTTCCAAAGCGATAAAACGTAAAATATCAAGCCGATGGTTCGCCATCGGCTTTTTTCATTTTCAAAAATTCAACTTGCATCTTTCGTTGCTAGTCAAGGCGTTGAATGGTCTAATACTGTCATCGGTTTTGTAAACGGTAAGCAGAATGCACCAAGATAATCAGCCCACTTTTTTCTTCTTTGATTATGAGACATGGGGAACCAACCCCGCGAAAGATCGCCCAAGCCAGTTCGCTGGTGTTCGTACAGATGAAAACTTTAATATCATCGGCGAGCCTTTAGTCATGTACTGCCAGCCACCTGCTGATTATCTTCCGTCTCCTGAAGCTGCACTTATTACTGGTATTACTCCGCAAAAAACGGTTCAAGAAGGCCTTTCTGAGCCAGAGTTTATCGCTAAGATTCACGCTGAACTCGCGAAACCCAATACTACCAGTTTAGGCTACAACAGCATTCGCTTTGATGACGAAGTGACCCGTTATACTTGTTATCGCAACTTTATCGATCCATACGCATGGAGTTGGCAAAACGGTAACTCACGTTGGGATTTACTCGATGTACTACGCGCGTGCCATGCCCTTCGCCCAGAAGGCGTAGAATGGCCAGAAAACGAAGATGGCTTCACTAGCTTTAAATTAGAACACTTGTCTGTGGCTAACGGCATAGAACATAGTAACGCGCACGATGCCATGGCAGATGTGGTTGCGACTATCGAAATGGCAAAGAAAGTAAAAGCAGCGCAACCAAAATTGTTTGATTACTTTTTTTCTATGCGCCAAAAGCGCAAGCTCAATGATTTAGTCGACATCGTCAACATGACACCGTTGATGCACGTTTCAGGCATGCTAGGGCGCGAATGCCAGTACACTAGCTGGATTGTGCCTGTTGCTTGGCATCCAACCAATAATAACGCCGTTATCACCATCGATTTAGCGAAAGACCCTCAACCTATTCTTGAGCTATCCGCAGAAGAGCTGCACGAAAGACTCTACACGAAGCGCGAAGATCTTGGTGAATTGCTACCAGTGCCAGTTAAACTAGTTCATTTGAACAAATGCCCTATTCTCGCCCCTGCAAAAACGTTAACGGCTGAAAATGCAGAGTCTATTGGCATTGATCGCCAACAATGTCTCGCCAATCTCGCTTTGTTGCGCCAACATCCTGAAATTAGAGAAAAGCTGATTAGCCTCTTTTCAGTCGAGCGCAAATTCGATAAAAGTGATGACGTCGATACACAACTTTACGACGGGTTCTTTTCTCCAGCCGATCGCGCAGCTATGGATATCATTCGCGAAACCGATCCGAATAATCTTGCTGCATTAGACATTGAATTTGATGACAAGCGCATTAAACCTCTATTGTTCCGCTATCGTGCGCGTAACTTCCCAGGCACATTAGACGAGCAAGAACAAAGACGCTGGGCATTACACTGTCGAGAAGTGTTTGAAAGCCAAATTGAAGAGTACATGCTGAATTTAGAAAACTTAGTTCACGAACATGAAAGTGACGAAAAGAAGATTGCGATATTAAAATCCGTGTACCGTTATGTAGAGAGCTTAGCTTCTTAACTCCTCCTAATACAAGCGCACCTTATGGTGTGCTTGTTGTTTATATACTGTCAAAATGATTAAAGAACGATTCTTACAACTGATCCAACTGCTCATTTCAATCTTCCTCATCATGGGGGCACTTGGCATCGGAATTACCATTCAAAAGTTCACTGGCGTTTCCGTCCCAGGAAGTGTCATCGGTATGCTCGTACTGTTTTTCTCTATGACTCTTGGGCTTGTAAAGGTCGATTGGGTCAAACCGGGCGCCACGCTATTTATCCGCTACATGATTTTGTTGTTCGTTCCTATTAGCGTGGGATTAATGCAACATTTCGATATGCTACTCGCTAATGCCCTCCCTATCATTGCTAGCGCAGTTGGAGGCTCACTCATTGTACTAGTCAGCCTCGCTTGGCTGCTGGACTACTTGCTAAAGGAGAAGCACTGATATGTGGTTAGTTGTTACCATTGCGGTTTTTCTTGTCGCGCGCCAAATCGCAATCAAAGTGAATAATCCTCTAGCAAATCCTTTGCTGATCAGTATTGCAGTGCTCATTCCTTTGCTTACTTACTTAAATGTACCGTTTGAAACGTATTATGCGGATAACGAAGGGATCAGTTTTTTACTTCAACCAGCCGTAGTTGCTCTGGCTTACCCGCTATATGAACAACTACCACAGATTAAAGCAAACTGGCGAATCATCACTTTTGCTTGCACAGTAGGCAGTGTGATGTCGATGATGACAACCACCTTGATCGCAGTCGCTTTCAAAGCAGATATCAGTTTAATCGCAAGTCTAGTGGGTAAATCCGTCACTACGCCAATAGCAATGGAAATTTCGAGTCACCTCGGTGGTGAAGCTGCCGTTGCGGCGATCTTGGTTCTGATTGTTGGTTTATTGGGCGCGATTTTGGCATACCCAATTTACAACTTAATTGGAATTAAACACCCGATTGCACGTGGTCTGACAATGGGTACAGTCTCTCATGCCTTAGGCACCGCTACTTGTGCAGAGAAACAGCCCATAGATGCCGCGTTCTCATCACTCGCATTGGTTTTATGTGGGATCATAACTTCTATTTTGGCTCCAAGTTTTTTTGCTTTGGCGGTCTGGCTATATCAATAGTTAAGCGCTCTCGGTCTGCCCTCCTTCCGGCAGGCCGTAGCCTTTCCGTTTCTTACTTATCCCTTTTCAAAACCCTATCTTATCTATCAAACTCACCCAGTAATATCGTGAAGGGACTTGACTGAGATATACATTCATAGCATGAGCATTCTAGGTGCTACCACTCGCTCTAGATTACGTAGGTATAAAGTAGCGTAGCGGTAAAAGTCGCGTTAGTAACATACTCCTGCTCCTTGGTCATATGAATATATACTGATATGGTTAATTGTGAGACGGAGATAACGCTTCACACCTGTGCAATCGAATACATGTGTGAGCTCACTCTAATTATGTAACAGAATTATCAATTGCATTATTTATCGTGATCTAACGCACGGAACATTTCTATCTTTCACATAGAATAACTGTCCATGCAATAACAAGGATTCAACATGAAAAGTCGCATTGAACAGGCGCTAGCAGGCGCTCCAGAAGCACTTTCCAAACAACTTGCTCCTATCATCCAAGCTGATGATTTTGATGCTACGCTTTCAGTTCAACAATTTGAGCAGTTGCTTTCAGCTACCGGTCTATCAGACAAAGAGCTTCGTGTTGCGCTACTTCCTTTTGCCGCAGCGTACTCCTATGCTCCCCTTTCTGACTTTTATGTCGGCGCTATCGTTCGTGGTCTTTCAGGTCGCCTTTACTTCGGTGCCAACATGGAATTCTTTGGTGTACAGTTGGGTCAAACGGTTCACGCAGAGCAGTCTGCGATTAGCCATGCTTGGATGAAAGGCGAACGTGGTGTTAAGGATATCACTATCAACTTCAGCCCATGTGGTCACTGCCGCCAGTTCATGAATGAGTTATCTACCGCAAACGAGCTTAAAATCCAGCTCCCAGAACGCGAAGAAAAGTCACTTCATGAATACCTGCCTGAAGCCTTTGGACCAAATGATCTCGGTATCGAGTCCGGCTTAATGGCAGAAGTTAAACACCAATTCTCATGTGATGATGAAGACGCACTCATCCAAACTGCAGTTGAAGCGATGAACATGAGCCACTCTCCATACACCAACAACTTGAGTGGTTTAGCATTAGAGATGACTAGCGGTCGTGTATTCCAAGGCGCTTATGCAGAAAATGCAGCGTTTAATCCTAGCTTGCCACCGCTACAAGTTGCGCTAATCCAAGTTTTACTTGCGGGTGAAACCTTTGACAGCATCAAAGCCGCTGCATTGGTAGAGAACTCAGAAGGTAAGATCAGTCATTTAGCCGATACGCAATCAACGTTGGAAGCGTTGAATCCAGATATTCCGCTTAGTTTTGTCAACGTATAAACGACAAATTCAACAAAAAGCTCTACAACATGTAGAGCTTTTTTATTACCTAAAAACCAAAAGCAAACGTTTGCTTTGTCATAAAACTTCAGTATGATCTCCTGCAATTTCTGTCTCATCACTCTATTTTGTAAGGGAACACTATGTTTGGCACTGCAACTAGCGCAAATGCTACCCGTGTATTACTTTTAGGCTCTGGCGAACTCGGTAAAGAAGTCGCCATTGAATGCCAGAGACTTGGTTTAGAAGTGATTGCTTGTGATCGCTATGCCAATGCTCCAGCGATGCAAGTCGCTCACCGTAGTTATGTTATCGACATGTTAGATGGGAACGCCTTAGAAGAAGTTATTACGAAGGAACAACCTACTTACGTCGTACCAGAAATTGAAGCCATCGCAACCGGCAAACTGGTAGAGCTTGAAGAGAAAGGACTGAATGTTGTTCCAACCGCTAAGGCAACCAGGCTAACAATGAATCGTGAAGGTATCCGACGTTTGGCAGCAGAAGAACTGGAATTGACGACTTCACCTTATCGTTTTGCAGATAACTTTGAAGACTTCAAAGCCGCGGTTGAGCATGTGGGTATTCCGTGCGTGGTGAAGCCTGTGATGAGCTCTTCAGGTAAAGGGCAAAGTGTTATCAAGACCGAAGACGACGTTACAAAAGCATGGGATTACGCTCAGGAAGGCGGGCGTACGGGTGCAGGTCGCGTTATCGTGGAAGGTTTTATCGACTTCGATTACGAAATCACTTTATTGACCATCAGAGCCGTTGACGGTGTGCATTTCTGTGCTCCAATTGGTCATCGTCAGGAAGATGGCGACTACCGCGAATCATGGCAACCGCAAACTATGTCAGAAAACGCAGTAAAAGCAGCTGAATACACGGCTGAGAAAGTGGTAAACGCGCTCGGTGGCTACGGCATCTTTGGTGTAGAGCTATTTGTTAAAGGCGATAAAGTCATTTTCAATGAGGTCTCTCCTCGCCCTCACGATACGGGCATGGTTACAATGATTTCACAGGAAATGTCTGAGTTTGCTCTCCACGTGCGCGCGTTTACCGGAATGCCAATTAATAATATTGTGCAATATGGCCCATCTGCGTCTGCTGTTATTCTTGGACAAGGAACTTCCACAAACATTCGCTTTGAAAACCTAAGCAAAGCTTTAGCTCAACCTCAAACACAAGTTCGTCTATTCGGTAAGCCAGAAATCGATGGCCGCCGCCGTTTAGGTGTTGTCCTTACGCGACGAAAAACCACCGAAGAAGCCGTTCAAGATGCTGTTGAAAGTGCTTCAAAAGTGAATATCATTTATTAAATACGAACCACTCATACAAAAATAGCGCAGCTCAAATTGCTGCGCTATTTCGTGTTCCAAACCGAAGAGAGCCTATTCACTCTCGATTAAGTACACTTCTTCAGAGAAGCGACTTAAGCCTTTTTTCGCAATTTTAGGATGATTCTCGTCAGCTTCATCTACGTTCAAACAAGTAACTTTGTAACCTGAAAATAACTGCTCTATCTCTTCGTCCGGCACGCTAAATGGAGGCCCCGCCATCTCTTCTTGAGGATAGTTGAGTGTAACAAGCAAAATACGACCGCCTGGGTTCAGCAGTTGCTTGAGACGCCCTACATACTCCTCTCGCATATCTTGCGGTAAAGCAACCAACGCGGCGCGATCATAAATGATATCGGCTTGAGATACTGGTGCAGTGAAAAAGTCCCCAGTATAAATAGAGAGCTCATCAAATTGATAAAGCTCGTGCATGCCATTAAGAGGCGTTACCGTTGGCGTGTAAAAATGTTCAGCAAAAAAGGCACGCACAGCAATATGGCTTAGCTCAACACCTTCAACCGAATCATGCTTCATCGCTAGCCAAATCAAGTCTTCTGACTTTCCACATAAAGGAACTAACACTTTATCTTCACGCTTTGGATTAGTGTGTTTCCAATATACTGGTAATAGCGGGTTTACATCTTCCAAGTGAAATCCGATCTGATTGCTGGCCCATTTGTTATGCCAAAATTCTTGGTCTCTCATTTTACTTTCTACTTGTCGGCTGTTTTCATTTTGAGAGGTAAGACTAACGTTTTTTTTCAATTTGTCTATGCCGTTCATCTTTGGTTAATACTGCGGTGATAGGATGTAATCGGTCTCATAGGAGACGCGCCTTTATCTGATAATCAGAATAAAGAAAAGAGAAATGGTGATCTAACGCACGATTCTACTTCAAGATAAAACTGAAACCTTGGAATCTTTCGTAATGGCCCCATTTATAAGTTAGTACCTGATTTGCCGAACTTAGCGACCTTTATGTTCCCTATTTTCTAAGTACAAGCAAGTTAAGGAGAGTGAATGAGCTTATTTCTTCGTACTACAGCATTGATGCTTTTGGTACTTAGCCGTGCACCGGCATTTGCCGCACTTCCAATTACCCCTGCGCCTAGTGGCGAACAAAATCGTTCAACCAGCCAAAACGAAGTTTGTTCGAAACTTTTTAAACACAGCCTTAGCGGTTTATATGGCATTCAGTCAATCGACACCACACCAACTCAGCCATATTCTGACTTCGACATCCTTTACAGCAAAGCTCACCAAGCACAATTTGAACTTGAAACTATCTGTAAGAGTACCGCACTTCTTAATGACGCTCAGCCATACTTCGCAGGCGTGAAATCCAAACAACGAGCAGAAGAAAAGATAGCTTTAGAGTTAGATGGGAAAGTTGAACGTATTACTGACCTAGCACGTGCAACGATTGTAGCTGAAGACGTCGCGAGCTTAGTCTCCATTTATGAAACGTTAGAGCGTGAAACAACGATTGTGAAAGTAAAAAATCGATTCAAAAAACCTGGCCCTTCAGGATATAGAGACTTGAACTTGCTCGTTCGTTTACCAAAAACAAACCTAGTAGCCGAAGTTCAACTGCACTTGAAAGCAATCGCAGATGTAAAAAGCGGTCCCGAACACGACCTATACGAAAAAATCCAGAAACTAGAACGTCAAGCGATGTTGGAAAAACGTGAGCTAAGCGAAATAGAGCTTGCCTCTATTCGCAACATGCGTACACAGTCTAAGAACTTGTACCAACAAGCATGGCAACCATACTTAACAACGCATCTAGAAGCGGCGTAACCGATATCATTAAGCGTCTCTCATAAACAGAAAAACCACCGCATTGCGGTGGTTTTCATTTGTATGCACACGAATTTTACGCAAAAAAAGACCACGCCTTAGCGTGATCCATTTATTCGGCTTACTGTACTTTCTTCAGGTTTTCTACACGAGCTTTTAACTTCTGACCCGGGCGAAAAGTCACTACACGTCGAGCAGTAATTGGAATATCTTCACCAGTTTTCGGGTTACGACCAGGTCGTTCATTCTTGTCACGAAGATCAAAGTTACCAAAACCTGACAGTTTTACCTGTTCGCCACTTTCCAGTGCCTTACGAATCTCTTCAAAGAACACTTCCACCGTTTCCTTGGCGTCCCGCTTACTAAATCCTAATTTATCAAACAGGTTTTCTGCCAGTTCGGCTTTTGTGAGCGCCATAAAACTTTCCTCAAAGCTATGTTAAACAATGCTACGTTAGTGTAGCGCCAGAGCAGTTTTACCCTACCAATTCAACAACATATCGGGGTTACATCAGGAAGTGTATGACAAGCTTATGATTTTCGCCAACTTTTTTCTTGGCGAACAAAAGGAATAGCACTACGTAAATTATTGTTAAACGCCAGAAATTTGATATTTTTGTTTTTGTTTCATCTTTATCAGGAAAAACATCCAGATTATAAAACTAAAAGTAGTTTAAATATCAACATTAAACACTATTTAATAAAAATATCAGATATTGGTTATTTAACAGACACTTGACATAGAACTTGTCGTAAATTCAGTGATTTGTATGTAACTCGATACGTAACAATTAGATTAAAAGGTATGACCACCTGTACTTTGCAACTGTGCTTTGAAAGCTTGATTAAACCCACGCTTCTCGCTGTTTAACGATGACGCCATATATAAAGATTGATAATGTGGAAGTTCGTGTATTTCCTCATTGGCTTCTTACACTGCTTCTAGGCGACCATGATTAATCAAATCATAAATATTCTTTTCCCTGTTTTTGCTCTTGTCGGAGTTGGCTATTTGGTCGGTCGTTACATCAAGCCTGACTTTCGCCCAATAAACCGCATTAATATTGAGGTGTTTACGCCAGCACTGGTATTTTCGTCACTCGTTAGCATGCCGCTCGATTCAAATCAGGGGCCGCTTCTTTTGGCGGCAATTGTTGCGGTTTTAATTCCCGCACTACTCATGATCCCGGTATGTCGATGGACGTCACTCTCGTTTAAAACCTGGGCGCCACCACATATGTTTCGGAATAGCGGAAATCTAGCTATTCCTTTGTTTACCTATACGTTTGGAGAAATTGCGCTGTCGTCAGCAGTGCTTTTATTTGTCGTGTCAGCATGCTTGCATATCAGCTTAGGCGTAATGCTGCTTAGTCATGGCAACCCTTTTAAGCAAATAGTCAAGATGCCAATCTTTTTAGCAGCGTCGTTGGCTCTGTTTCTCAACGTGTCAAATGTGGGTGCATGGGCGCCTTTATACGAAGCCACTGCTCTACTTGGGCAAGCGGCCGTACCCGTGATGCTTTTATCTCTGGGGGCACAAATGTGTCATTTACGGTTGGACGGTTTAAAGATTGGTGTGTTGTGTACCGTGCAGTCACTGGCAACTGGTGCTGTCGCTTTTGCACTTATTTATTGGTTAATTCCCCTTCCAACGATGCAATTGCAAATGATGGTGCTCTTCACAATGCTGCCGCCAGCCGTCATGAATTACCTATTTGCGGAAAGGCTGAATATAGAACCCATGAAAGTGGCGTCAATGGTACTATTTGGCAACTTTTTCAGCATTCTTACGCTGCCTCTTCTGCTTAGCTATACCCTCTCACTCGCTGCCTAACCGCCAACAAGCTATCGTTAGCGTGTATTAGCTGAAAAACAATACGTTCCTAATCTCGGGTAAGGGCCATCCCTAGTTTGGTCTAGTATTTTAAAGTAATGAGGGATGGTGCGAGCAGTAAGGAACTTGAACAACGATAAGGTAATCCTAAAAATAAAAAACCCTGCCAAACTGGCAGGGTTTTCATTTCTTAAGAAGATACGTTACGCGAGATTAGTCACGCAGAGACGCACCAAACTTCTCAGAAACGTGAGCAACGATAGCGTCAACCGCACCAGCGATATCTGCATCTTCAAGCGTACGCTCAAGTGACTGTAGAGTCAGAGCGATTGCTAGGCTCTTCTTACCATCTTCAACGCCTTTACCTACGTAAACGTCGAACAGTTTCGCATCTTTAAGGAACTCGCCACCTTGCTCTAGACAAGCGTTAACGATGTCACCAGATGCAACAGCTTCATCCACTACTACCGCGATATCACGACGGTTTGAAGGGAATTTAGAAAGTGCTACCGCTTCTGGGATCACTTTGCTGTTGATTGCAGACCATTCGATTTCGAATACGATAGTACGACCGTTTAGACCGAACTTACGCTCAAGCTCAGGGTGAACGGTACCGATCACGCCTACTTCTTTGCCGTCTACGATGATTGCCGCAGATTGACCTGGGTGAAGAGCTGGATTAGCTTTTTTGCTTTCAGGTGACAGTGCAGCGAAAGAGTACGCTTTTTCGTTTGCAGATAGCTCTAGAATCGCTTCTAGATCGCCTTTAAGATCGAAGAAATCAACGGTGTTAGTTTCAATATCCCAGTGCTCTTCACCGCGAGTACCAGCAATAACACCTGCAAGCATCGGCTCTTGGCGCATGCCGTTTTCTGCAGTTTCACATGGGATGAAACGTAGGCCGTATTCGAATAGACGAACGCGTGGCTGTTGACGCTTCTGGTTGTGAACAACCGTGTTCAGCAGACCTTGGATAAGACCAAGACGCATTGCTGACATGTCTGCAGAAATTGGGTTTGGAAGCACTAGAGGCTCAACACCAGGTACAACTAGCTTTTGTTGCTCAGGCTCAACGAAGCTGTATGTAATTGCTTCGTGGTAACCGCGGTCAACAAGAAGATCACGAACGCGTTTCAGTGGAAGATCCGCTTCAACGTGGTTGTGCATCTTAAGTGCTGCTGCTGGGTGTTGGTTAGGAATGTTGTCGTAACCGTAGATACGGCCAACTTCTTCAATCAGGTCTTGCTCGATAGCGATATCGAAACGCCATGTTGGCGCAACTGCCATCCAACCTTCTTCTGAAGCTTCAACAGTCAAACCTAGACGCTCTAGGATTTCTACTACGTCGCTATCTGCAATGTGGTGACCTAGCAGGTTGTCTAGCTTAGTACGACGTAGAGCAACTTTGTTTGGCTTAGGTAGGTCTGCTTCAGACTCTACTGCAACAACAGGTGCTACTTCACCACCACAGATCTCAACTAGAAGCTGAGTTGCACGCTCCATTGCGCTTACTTGCAGTGCGTAATCTACACCACGCTCGAAACGCATTGAAGAATCAGTGTGCAGACCGTAGCTACGTGCGCGACCACGAATATGGTCAGGTGCAAAGAATGCACACTCTAGTAGAACGTCTTTAGTCTCAGTTGTTACACCAGACTCTTCACCACCAAAGATACCTGCGATTGCAAGTGCTTTGTTGTGGTCAGCAACTACTAGTGTATCTGCGTTTAGTTCTGCTTCGTTGCCGTCAAGAAGCGTTAGCTTCTCACCTTGCTCTGCCATACGAACTACGATGCCACCTTCGATCTTCGCTAGATCGAATGCGTGCATTGGTTGGCCTTGCTCTAGAAGAACGTAGTTAGTGATATCTACCACAGGGTCGATAGAGCGAATACCACAACGACGCAGTTTCTCTTGCATCCATAGTGGCGTTTCAGCTTGAACGTTTACGTTCTTAACTACACGACCTAGGTAACGTGGACACGCAGCTGGCGCTTTCACTTCGATAGACACTTTATCGTCGATTGAAGGGGCAACTGCTTCTACTAATGGCTCTGTCACGTCAGCACGGTTTAGTACGCCAACTTCACGAGCTAGACCACGAATGCTGAAACAGTCAGCGCGGTTTGCTGTTAGGTCTACGTCTACTGTTACGTCGTCTAGACCTAGGAATTCACGGAAATCAGTACCGATTACTGCGTCTTCTGCTAGTTCCATGATGCCGTCTGACTCAACGTCGATACCTAGTTCAGTGAACGAACAAAGCATGCCGTGAGATGGCTGGCCACGTAGTTTCGCTTTTTTGATTTTGAAATCACCTGGAAGAACAGCACCAACTGTTGCGACTGCTACTTTCAGACCTTGGCGACAGTTAGGTGCGCCACAAACAATGTCTAGAAGCTCTTCTTCACCCACGTCAACTTTAGTTACGCGCAGTTTGTCTGCATCTGGGTGTTGGCCACATTCAACAACGTGACCGACTTTAACGCCAGTAAAAGAACCAGCAACAGGAAGAACGTCGTCTACCTCTAGGCCGGCCATTGTAATTTGGTGAGTTAGCTCGTCAGTAGTAACCGCAGGGTTTACCCACTCACGAAGCCATGATTCGCTGAATTTCATGTTGATGAACCCTCTGGATTACTTGAACTGTTTTAGGAAACGAAGATCGTTCTCGAAGAACGCACGTAGGTCGTTCACGCCGTAACGAAGCATTGTTAGACGCTCAACACCCATACCGAATGCGAAACCAGAGTATTTTTCAGGATCGATACCTACGCTACGTAGCACGTTCGGGTGAACCATACCGCAGCCTAGTACTTCTAACCATTTACCGTTTTTGCCTTTCACGTCTACTTCAGCTGAAGGCTCAGTGAATGGGAAGTAAGATGGACGGAAACGTACTTCTACTTCTTCTTCGAAGAAGTTACATAGGAAATCGTGCAGGATGCCTTTCAGCTGAGCAAAGTTTACGTTCTCATCAACCAGCATGCCTTCCACTTGGTGGAACATTGGCGTGTGCGTTTGGTCGTAGTCGTTACGGTATACACGGCCTGGTGCGATGAAACGGAATGGTGGTTTACCATTTTCCATCGTACGGATCTGTACGCCTGACGTATGAGTACGAAGCATCAAGTCTGGGTTGAAGAAGAAAGTATCGTGGTCAGTACGCGCTGGGTGATCAGCTGCGATGTTTAGCGCATCGAAGTTGTGGAATGCATCTTCGATCTCTGGGCCTGCCTCGGTGTTAAAACCGAGTTCGCCAAAGAACTTCTCAATACGCTCTACAGTACGAGTTACTGGGTGTAAACCACCGTTTTCAATACGACGACCTGGTAGTGTTACGTCGATTGTTTCTGCTGCTAGTTTCGCTTCAAGCTCAGCACGTTGTAGTGCATCTTTACGAGCTGCGATAGCTTGCTGAACTACGCCTTTCGCTTTGTTGATCTCTTGACCAGCTTCACGGCGTTCTTCTGGTGGTAGTTTGCCTAGGCTTTGAAGTTGAGCAGTTAGCTCACCTTTTTTACCCAGATACTGAACACGCACTTCATCAAGTGCGACTAGCGATTCGGCAGCTTCAATTGCAGTGCTCGCGCTAGCAATGATCTCTTCTAGATGTTGCATCGTTTCCTCATCTACCTGTAGGTAGTGTCCATAAGGGAGTGATTGGTTTTTTGATAGCTGTACATAGTAGCCAAACCGGGCACCAATGCCAAATTGAATTACGAAAAGAAGAGGTTATTGAATAAAAAGAGCACAAAAACGTCAAAAATGTCATCTTTAGTTAATCTGCCGTTTAGTTGTGCCCTTTTGTTTTAGAAATAGTATTGAATAGATAGCTCGATAAAATCGTCATCTCTAGCAAAGTAGAGCAAATCATTTGGTGTTTCATTTTTAAACAACCAAGCATCAATTTGCCACTTAACGTGATTCGATATTCGGCTCGACGCCTCTAACTTAGCATTGTAAACATCAGCGTTATCTAAATCCTTCGTGATTCCCGTCAATACTTCCGTTCCGTCCTCATCATTGAGCGCCCAACGAATACCTGCAAACACATCATTTTGACCGATAGTTTGTGCGTTGTTCCCTCGACTGTCATAGAGGTACTCACCAATAACTCCCACATCCCAAACCGTGTCAAATGCACCGACGAAGGTATACTCAAAACCCGTCACAAGACCGACATGATTATCAGCGCTATCTCGATAAACACTTTCTAGTTTCCATAACCAATCGCCAACAATTCCTTGCACATCGAGACCGACATGACTCATCAGAGCGTAGTAAGGCTTTAATTCTCCGTACTCAAAACGAAAGTAGGGATCCCGGTTTGTTCCATATAAATAGCTTAGGCCTACGTCCCAATCGCCAAGCATTTTCGAATATCGAAAAGCCACATCTACGTGCTTCTCTTCTCTGCTTGATTCATAGATAGCATCATCAGAGACAACGGGTTCGGTTCGCAAGCGGCCATCTGTACCCGCAAACGTTCGCTCCCTAAAGTAAGGTAACAACATTGCGTGGACGGTGCCCCAGTCTTTGAAAGAGGTAAAATGTAACATCGGCTGACCGAGTTTATCTTCACCATCGACAGCTTCAATGGCATCTGTTTGGTTTACTACATCAACTAAATGGGCTGATTCAGTCACTCCCCAAAAGACCTTACTAATCCCAACTCGAAGCTCATAATCATCCCAATAAGTCAGATAAAGTGCCTCTCGTATGTCACCATGACTTCGCTCATCGTCTAGACCATCCAGACGATAGAAAGGTGTGAAAGTAAAGTTTGCATCACCATTTTGCATCTCCCAGTAAAATTCTGGCTGCAAAACCAATGACGTTTGCGCTTTGCTCTGACCCTGAGAGCCCGTTTTAAAAAACTGACGATGCTCAATATTGACTTGTCCTGCGAGCTCGACGGCAGTCAGAGGCATCGAGTAAAAAAAGGCTGCTGCACTAAGCAACAACCCAGCATTTAATCGCTTCATTTTTCCTCCACTACCTCACTCGCTTCAACACATTCTTATGAAAGTCATTGTCTTGTAATCCAGTGTTAAAACGCATTTCGCTAGTCGTTAGCTCAGTACTTTTTCCTGTTTGATGGTTTGTCATCGCCATAGTGTGCGCTCGCCAATATTGGTTGAGATATTGCTTGTAATCGGAAAAAGAAAGCGTTTTTAACAAAGAGCCTTTGCGGTCGTAAAACTCAACTTTAAGTGGACGATAATGCGCTTTATCTAACCACACCGTTTGCTTGGTATAACCTGAGTTCTTATCGGTCGGAATTTGCTCTACGACGAAAACATCTTGCCCGTTTATGCTGTCATCTTTTAGGTAGTTGAAACGGTATTTTTCAATCTCAAAGGAACTGAGATCCTCATACGCGAATTCACTGCCCATAAAAGGACCTGATTTGTTACGCGACGAAATACGTTTCACACGTTTCAGTGCAGGAAGGTAAAGCCATTGGTCATCGGCACCCACCGTATGAGAATGGTTGAGAAACGCCGTGCCTTTTACATCTCTCGGTTCATCAAATATCGTGAGCCCTTTGTCACCATCGCCATCAACTTCGAGTGATTGTAAGCGCATTAAACGTGTGCTGCTTTCTCCTTGCGCGTTTCGCAGAATCATTTGCATCGTAGCAACAGAATCCCCCCACCCTTCATCACGGGCTTTGCGCTCTTGGGCAATTTCTAGTCCTTTGGCTTCATCCGCCAACACCGCATGACTCATAATAAGCGAGACAGAAAGTACTGATACTTTTAAGGCATTTTTTACTAAATTCATGTTCGATCCTTTAATTCGTTATGACTGAGTAACAGCCGTGGTTTGAGAGCCAGTTGATTTAAGCTTATTTCGGCGCTCCACCTCGTCGTAAACGCCTTTGTCAAACAACATCAGTAGAGTCGGTAGGAAGATGAAATCCACAACAAGGGCAATAAAGATGACAATGGCACTCAGCTGTCCCATATCGGCATTTAAACGGAAGCTCGACATCGCCAGAACAGAGAAACCAGCAACAAGCACGACCGTCGTAATCCAAAGTGCGCGCCCCACGGTACGAAAGGCGTAGCGAACCGCTTGCTCCGCACTGTGGCCATCTTTACGAGCGTGTTGATATTTAGAAAGAAAGTGAACGGCGTCATCGACAACAACACCAAGCGTTAATGTCACAACGACAGACAATCCCAAGTTAATCTCGCCAGAAACCAGCGCCCAAATACCAAAACCAATAAGCGCAGGAGCAATATTCGGGACAAGACTAATTAAGCCAAGCTTGAACGAACGCAAGGCAAAGATCAGTAATGCAGAGATTAAGACAAGAGTAATGGGCAAGGTTGACAGCATGCTGGCCATATTCGTTTCACCAATATGCGCAAACATCAATGAAGGACTAGACGCAACAACATCATATTGAGGCGCGTTTTCGTTAAACCATTGGTAAATGCGATTTTCCAAATCAACAAGCTCGACGCTGCCCAAGTTCTCCACGGTGAGAACCATCTTGATCGACGACTTATCTACATTGATTTGGTTGTTCAAATCTAAACCATACGGTAGTGACATTTCATAAAGCAGCAGATATTGAGCCGCTAATTCTCTGTCTTGAGGGAGCGAGTAATAAGCCTGATCATCTCCATGCATGTTCTTGTTTAGGCGCTTATAAACATCGCTCAAGGTCGCAACATGGTCCGTTTCTGGCTGCAACCTTAGCCAGTCAGTAAATTTACCCACGTAATTGAGAAAATTAGGATCGGCAATGCCCTGCGATTCGTTGGTTTTTATCGCGATACTGATGTTCGCCATGCCACTGATTCGCTCTTCCATAAAATCAGCCGCTCGGCGAAATTCATTGCTATGGCCAAAGTACTCGACGGATTCATCATTGACTTTGTTCAGCGGAATCAAGCTCGCACTCGCGACAATAACAAGCACCGACAACGGCAATAACGCATGTCGCTTTGACACCACGAAATCTCCTAAATGATCCATAAAGTGCTTTCTTTCATCAGAAGTATCCGACTTCACCGTAACCGGAAGGATATTAAGCAAGGCGGGAAGTAACGTGATGGAAAGGAAACAAGCAACCATGACGCCAAGGGCTGATAGGTTGCCGAAATCTCTCAGGATTGGAGAATCCGACATATTCATCATTAAAAAGCCGATCGCGGTGGTAATGGAGGTAATCAAGATAGGCATGAAATTGAGCGCAATACTTCGCTCAATAGAGTGGGCTTTACTAAAGCCGTTTTGCATAGACTGACGCATTGTCGCGATGATGTGTACACAGTCTGCGACGGCAAGCGTCATCACCAAGGTAGGCACATTAACAGTCGCCGTGCTTAAGAACATACCAGCCCATCCTGACAAGCCCATTGTAACCATAACCGAGCCGATAATAACGATGAGCGTCGCGATGACGCTAAGCAATGAGCGCAACATGATGGTCAGAAACACCAATATCACTAGTAACATAGTAGGCACTAATGTTGCGCTATCATCTTGGGCTGCGGTCATAAACGCGTAGTTCATTGCAATAATACCAGCCTTGTGGAATTCGGTGTCTGGGTACACTTGCTGATAACGCTCAATCATTCCGTTTATGTAAGCAACCACCTCTTGTACTTCAGCAGTTTTATCTATTTCAGGGAGTTGGACCGTAATGTTTACGACCGTGACATCTCCTTTTTCAGAAATCAGTGAACTTTTCAAAACCGGCTCACTCAACGCAATACTTTTGACTTTCTCTATTCGTTGAGGTGTCAATTCATATTCGCTATACAGTAAGTCTTCGACAAGAAGATCATCTTCAAACGCTTCGGTATGCTGGTAGTTGGCGAGGGAATCAACGCGGGTGGAGTATGGAACTTGCCACGCCTCGTCAGTGATCTGCTGAATAAGAGATAATGTGCTAGGAGTAAAAACAGTGCCGCTCTTTGGCGCTATAACCAAAGCAAGACTGTCAGATTTTGCAAAGGTGGTTTGAATTTCATCAAACGCAAGTAACTGCTCATTTGTTCCATCAAAGAAGATGTCGTAATCTCCTCTAAAGTAAAGATTTTTTCCTCCAATAGTTGCTATGACAATCAATAAAACGGTAGCAAGCATCACCAATACACTGTAATTCGTTGGTAGCTTACCCCACCCTGAACGGGCGTATTGTTGAACGTTGTGATGTGGCATCACACTCTCCTTTTGTGACGTTTCGTCAAATTTAAAAACTAAAAAAACAGCAAATGCTGTAAATAACCAGACAAACTCGACATGCAAACTTTAGATCGAATGAATTTGGCTACATAAGTCAGTTTTTAGTAACTTCCTATGCTTCTCGTGATCATTGGCTGAACGCCAACCCTCGAGATTTAATGACGATTCGTCACAATAGTGCGATAAAAAAGCCAACCATAACGTCAGATTGGCCTTTCCAGTTTACTAGCGATTCACTGACTCTAAATAAGCAAGCTCTTCACTAAATAACTCCTGCTCCACTCGACGCCAGGTTTTACGGTAGTCCCATTCTGTAGATAAAGGCGACCAACCTAAACCATCAAGTAACATATTCGCGTTGTGCAGTACTGAGAATGGGTCCTGAATTCGCTGAATACATCGACTGTTCGATGCATTTTGCGCCAAAGCGTTTGAACCGAATGCAATAGACCAGTTGGCGAATACAATAGCATCAGAACCAATTGCGGGAGAAAACTTAAGATCACCACATTCTACCGCATTGTTCACCAGCGCATCAGCACCATCTATTACTTGTTCTTCCAAGTTATTCAGTTCATTCACACGTTTAGGCGAAGCCTTCTCTAGAACCCAAGGCGTCTTTGCAACAATCGCACAAGTTGATAGTACTGGCTCCATACGAGCGTAAATACGATAACCTACATGCATCGCAATGATTTTTTCTCTGGTATTGCCATTAAATTTGGCGGTACGTTCGAAAAATATTGCTTCGCTTTTCAGCGAATGAATACAAAGCGCAAGAATCACATCTTCTTTGCTGCAAAAATGATTGTAGATCGTCCCTTTAGAGTAAGGGCTTGACGCTGTAAGCTTGTCCATCGTTAAGTTGGCAAAGCCTTGCTCTTGAACTAAAGACTTAGCCAATTGAATAAGCTCTATCTCACGATCAGCAATCGCCTGTTGCTTTTTTGTTAGCCCTGAAGACACACGACATCCGTCTTGCTTGCTATATTTTTTACAGCGAAAGTTAAACATAATCCTTTGATCCGTATACCAACACACTCCCAATAATTGTAACACGATTCTTTAATACAGGAACGCAACTAAAGTTGACGAACCGTCACAAATGACACTTCGTCATAATAGATCAAAAAACAAACATTTCAAGTATGAATTTATAATTAGAAGATAAATAGCTACCAATTATGCATACCCAAGTAGCTACAGGATGCTTGGTTCAACGATAATGGTTTCTTTGTAGAGGAAGCGAGAGAGGCTTTGGGAGGAACAACGAAGGAAATCAGCATGTTAAAAATAACGAAAGTAGATGCTGAACAGGTATTATTCGAAATAAGCCCAAAACACTTTAAGTCTGAATTAAGAGCAAACACCGCTGAATGCCCTACTTACAAAGTATTTGCTGTCTTAGGCTTTTTCTTTTGCAACGCCCTTTCAGAAACTCTCTTCAAAAAAGGCTCAAAATCTATATAGATAGGCTTGGCTTATCACCTGCAGATGCGATGGCATAACGAATATCATCAATAAATCGCCCCTCTGTCTCAATAATGCCGTCAGAGAATGTGACTGGCTGATGTGGCCCAGCAAGTAGAACAATATTAGTAAAATCAGAGACATTAAAGTTCTCTGCTACAACATTTTTGGAATGAAAATCGATGACGGTCTTTGCGACTTGATCTTCCAGTAACAAAAGCTGTTCTTCGGTAATTTTCATACGCGCCAAAGCAACGCGAACACACTTATCGTGGGTAGTCGTCTGCTCTTTTATGATTTCGGTATATTTGTCGTTGAGCTTGGAGTTCTCTGCATAGCTATAATATAAAGGTCCGTGCAGCGTTATATTTTTATCTTCATCAACGTAAACGAGATCCAACAACTCTAATGCTTTTAAGTAATCGGACATGCTCTGCTCAGACAAGTCATACTTTTTCTTTAAAATAGAATAGCCGTCTTTACCTCGTAACATTCTCAATTCACGATAAAAGTCGTAAAGGTGAGGGAATTGAAAGAATACCTCATCCTGCGTACGACTAAAGTAATCCTCGTCTTCACCTTGCAATTGATTTGCGAGCTTTTGTAGTTCATCTAACGTGCAATCAACCGCTCTACAATATTCCAGCAACTTATCTAAAGCGAGATTCGTGCTTGTAAGATGTCTCTTAAAGGTAGACAGTGGCATACCCATTTTCTCAGATAGCTCTCGATATGTTAGCCCTTTTGTTTTAATCGCTTGGCGTAATGCGGCTAGCAAGTATTCGGGAGTCAGATCTCTCATCTACAATTCCTTTTGGCAATGTTACAGCTGTATAGTATTTGTAACAATTTAGAACCGCTTGGCAAGGTATAAGTTCATATTTTTATAAGAAAAACATGAATTAATATACTGAAAGGAGAATTCACACAACAAATGAAAAATTCAATATGAATTCAATTTCATTATAGATATAAAATAATATGCAAAATAAAGGTAAAGCAATCACTCTAAATTGTCGTGATTAATTTTAATAGTAACGTAAAGTTGAGAATATAAATCCATTCGCTCTACAAAAATCTAGAATAATTAACCTAAAAGGAACAGAACGGTAAATGCATAATAATTCACCGCTCTCTATTGGCATTTTTGCAATGTTATTCAAGTAGACTAGTCCGCTAATTTCACCGCAGTACCAAATGCCAAAATTTCCGAAGAACCATCTACGATTGAGCTTGTGGTAAATCGAATCCCTACAATTGCATCGGCACCTTTAGACTCAGCGTCCGCCACCATGCGCTGTATAGCAATATCACGCGCGTCGGTCATCATTTCCGTGTAACCACGAATTTCGCCGCCAACAATGCTCTTGATACCCGCCATGAGGTCACGGCCAATATGTTTTGATTGAACAACATTACCAGTTACAACCCCTCTGATTTCAGAGATCTGCTTGCCAGGAATGCTTTCGGTCGTTGTGTAGATCATTTTTAATCCCTTATAAACGTAAAAATTTATACCCAAGCTACCTTATAACTAACATAAGATGCTAACCAATAAATTGAGAAGACTGATAAACAATACTCTAAATAGCCAAGCTAAAAGTCATTTGGGTATAAATTTTAGCAATAAAAAAGGAGAGCTAATGCTCTCCTTCTCTTAATCCTAAACTGCTAATTAAAGAGCAGCTTTCGCTTTTTCAACTAGAACTGCAAATGCAGCTTTGTCGAATACTGCGATGTCCGCAAGGATCTTACGGTCGATCTCGATAGATGCTTTCTTAAGACCGTTGATGAAACGGCTGTAAGATAGACCATTTTGACGAGATGCCGCATTGATACGTGCAATCCATAGTTGACGGAATTGACGTTTCTTAGCGCGACGGTCACGGTAAGCGTATTGACCAGCTTTAGTAACTGCTTGGAAAGCTACGCGGTAAACGCGTGAACGCGCACCGTAGTAACCTTTAGCTTGTTTTAGAACTTTCTTATGACGTGCACGAGCTTGTACACCACGTTTTACGCGAGGCATTATGCTTCTCCTAAACTAAACGATTGATAACTAAAAAGAATTAAGCGTATGGCAACATACGGATTACTGCAGCCACTTCACATTTTGGAAGGATTGCATTCGGACGTAGTTGACGCTTGTTCTTAGTAGTACGCTTAGTCAGGATGTGACGTTTTGTAGCGTGCTTGTACTTAATACCACCAGCAGTTTTCTTAAAACGCTTAGCAGCACCTTTGTTGGTTTTCATCTTAGGCATGATGAATAACTCCGCATTGAGTAGGTTTAATAAACAACGTAATTAGGGCGAACAAAACCCAGCCATATGCCTTTATATAAAGGAAAGCGGCTAGGTTTTAATTACTTGATGAGCCGTTAATTACTTCTTTTTAGGGGCTAGCACCATGATCATCTGGCGACCTTCAATCTTCTTAGGGAAAGATTCAACTACAGCAATTTCTGCAGTATCTTCCTTAAGACGATTTAGAACGTCAACACCGATGTCTTGGTGTGCCATCTCTCGGCCACGGAAGCGAATTGTTACTTTCACTTTGTTGCCTTCTTCAAGGAAACGCGTCAGGTTGCGTAGTTTTACCTGATAGTCTCCAATATCAGTTCCAGGACGGAATTTTACTTCCTTGATCTGGACCTGCTTTTGCTTCTTCTTCTGCTCTTTAGCAGTTTTGCTCTTCTCGAAGAGGAACTTACCATAGTCCATCACACGACAAACAGGTGGCTCGGCGTTAGGACTGATCTCAACGAGATCCATACCAGCTTCTTCAGCAGCTGCAATGGCTTCTTGAATCGATACAACACCAACTGATTCACCGTCAGCGCCTGTTAGTCGAACTTCACGAATACCACGAATTTCACCGTTGATACGGTGCGGGTTTTGTTTTACCGGCTGTTGGCCACGTCTTCCGCCTTTAATAGCTTATTCCTCCAGATTGAGCTTACGGCTAGAGATCTCGTCTTGGATGTATGCAATAAAATCATCCACTTTAAATTTACCAAGATCTTTACCTTTACGAGTACGCACTGCAATTTCGCCAGCTTCCATTTCTTGGTCACCAACAACAAGCATATACGGTACACGCTTCAAAGTATGTTCGCGGATTTTAAAGCCAATCTTCTCATTTCTCAAGTCCGCTTTAGCTCTAATTCCACTTTTTTGTAGTTTTTGTACTATTTCTTGAACATAACCTGACTGTTTATCAGTAATGTTCATAAGAACTGCTTGTTCTGGCGCCAACCAAGTTGGGAAGAAACCAGCATATTCTTCGATAAGGATACCGATGAAGCGCTCTAGTGAACCTAGAATCGCACGGTGAATCATTACCGGTACAAGACGTTCATTGTTTTCACCTACATAAGTTGCACCTAAGCGACCTGGTAGGTTGAAGTCTAGCTGGACAGTACCACACTGCCACGCACGGTCTAGACAATCGTATAGTGTGAATTCAATCTTAGGACCGTAGAACGCACCCTCGCCTTCTTGAATTTCGTATGGGATATCCATCGATTCAAGAGACTGCTTCAATGCTTCTTCAGATTGATCCCAGATTTCATCTGAACCTACACGTTTCTCTGGACGAGTAGACAGTTTCACTACGATGTTGTCGAAACCAAATGTTTGGTACGTATCGTACACCATCTTGATACAGTTTGTTACTTCTTCTTGAATTTGGCTCTCAGTACAGAAAATGTGAGCGTCATCCTGAGTAAAGCCACGTACACGCATAATACCGTGTAGTGCACCAGATGGTTCGTTACGGTGACATGAGCCAAACTCAGCCATACGTAGCGGTAGGTCGCGGTACGATTTTAGACCTTGGTTGAAGATCTGTACGTGACCTGGACAGTTCATTGGCTTAATCGCGTATTCACGGTTCTCAGAAGAAGTTGTGAACATTGCATCAGCGTATTTGTCCCAGTGCCCAGAGCGTTCCCAAAGAACACGGTCCATCATAAGTGGACCTTTCACTTCTTGGTAACCGTACTCATCTAGCTTAGCGCGGATGAATACTTCTAGATCTCGGAAGATAGACCAACCATTGTGATGCCAGAACACCATACCCGGTGCTTCTTGCTGCATGTGGAATAGGTCTAGTTGCTTACCAATCTTACGGTGATCACGCTTCGCCGCTTCTTCTAGGCGAGTTAGGTGCGCTTTCAGTGCTTTCTTGTCGTGGAAAGCCGTACCGTAGATACGTTGAAGCATTTTGTTGTCGCTGTTACCACGCCAGTAAGCACCTGCAACATTCAGCAAAGTGAAGTGTTGACAGAAGCTCATGTTAGGAACGTGAGGACCACGACACATGTCGATGTATTCTTCATGGTGGTAAAGGCCTGGACGATCATCACGAGATACGTTTTCGTCTAGGATTTCCACTTTGTATGGTTCGCCACGTGATTCAAACGTATCACGCGCTTCCTGCCAGCTTACTTTTTTCTTAACCACTTCGTACTTGGTTTTCGCTAGCTCTTTCATACGCTTTTCAATCTTTTCAAGATCTTCTTGCGTTAGAGATTCGTCTAGGTCGATATCGTAGTAGAAGCCATTGTCGATGGTTGGACCGATCGCCATTTTAGCTTGAGGGTAAAGCTGCTTAAGAGCGTGACCAAGAAGGTGAGCACAAGAGTGACGAACGATTTCTAGACCGTCTACTTCATCTTTAACTGTGATGATTTCAAGGCTTGCGTCTTCTTCAATTAGATCACACGCATCAACGCGGTTACCGTTTACACGACCAGCGATAGTTGCTTTTGCAAGACCGGGACCGATCGATTGCGCAACTTCCATAGTAGATACTGGGTTGTCAAATTGACGCTGACTGCCGTCAGGAAGAGTAATAATAGGCATGCTATGTCCTTTACAGTGGTGTTGCACACCAAGCAACACATGTTATTCAAATTAGAAGCTATTTGTTGAAAATAGTTGAGAGTCAATAAAGGCCTCTCGGTAACACGAATACCGGACCGTTATCGAAAGTGGGATTGTACCTAGCTCACATTTAGAATGCAAAGCGCGATTTTGTTTTGTCATAAGAACTTAACCGCAGACCCGTCACGACAATCTGATCATGCTTTTTTAAGAGACCGCATAGCTGATGAATGGAATTGCCCCTCAATGAACTTACACAACAAATTACAATATCCCCTATTACGTGTGAACCGATACAAAGCCTAACACGCTGGGCGAGAGCTCAACGTGCGATTTAGGTATATAGTTGTTTTATAGAGTAGTTTGTATGTAGGTATTCATCATGGTCTATTTCAAATCGCGCTTTATGGTGCTTCTAAGCACCTCGATATGTTCTTTGCAAGCCTTCGCATCAAATGACTTATATGGCCCGCTGCGTTCTTACGCACAATCCCCAATGCAAGTGGTTAGTCACACCAACATACTACGTTCAGGACACAGTCTGCCCTCTGGTTTTGTCGAAGCCTATGGTTCGGGAACCGTGGCAAGTGTTTGGGCTCATACTGATGAATACGCACTGGATTATTACCACAATCAAATCGAATTAGGCAGCAAATGGCAAGTCAGCAACCGTTGGCAGTGGGAGCTCAACTATCGATGGGTCTTTGCCGCTGACAACCATTTAGATGGACTGACGAAAAGCTTCCATAAACTTTTCGGTATCGGACAAAATGGGCGGGATAAAGTAGACAGAGATCGTTTTTACATTTCAATGCCGCAATATGATGTGCTTGAAGATGATTTCGAAGGACAAACACTGGCCAATAACCTATCTACTTACTTACAGTATCAAGTGTTCCAAAATGAACATCACGGCCTATCGATTGGCGGCAGTTTGTATTTTAACGATGTGGCTCACGGCACTTTTCAAGGCAGCAGTTTCGAGCAAGGCTTCCAATTAAACTACAGCTACTTAAGTGATGCTCATGCATTTTATTCGATGATTGGCATGACTTTTCGTTCGGATGACCGTGCCTTGCTCGATCTGCCTTATCGACATAATACGATTGCCATTGCAGGTGGGTACCGTTATGCCTTAGAAGATAACCATCACCTGATGTTGGAATATCATTGGTATCAAGGCTCAACAGAAGGACCCACAGAGTTTGCTGATGCCTCTAATGAACTGGTATTGGGCTATCGATATCTAATGGAAAATTCAGCGCTTGAGTTTTTAGCCGTAGAGAACGCAAGAAACATGGATAACAGTACCGATATCGCTTTCACAATAGGATATCGGTACATATTTTCATCAAGTTGATGAGAGCTATAGATTTAGCGTTGGTGCAACTGCGGCTGCGACTTGAGCATCGGTTGCATTGATCGGCAACGTAAACGAGCGATATTGGTCACCAGCCAAACTGAGCGAACGGTCAATCTCTGCCAAACAATGCATGACCTGTCCTTCCAGAATAAAAGAAAGCTCAATTTCTTTTGATGAGATAAAGCCGTTGTTACGGAACTCTAGCTCTTGATAAATACCAGAGCGAGAGGAAAACGAGCCACCGCGCAAAAAGCCTTTTTCAACATCGGCTTTAACCATAGTGAAACCAGCTTGCTCGATCGCTTGAATAACCCGAGATGCTACTGGTAAAGGTTTCACTTCAATATAGTCACGGTCACGCGGATCAATTGCAAAATCAATATCTAACGTCGTCTCGACCCAAACATGACATTGATTCTTAAGTGCGCTAACCGCAGTAATTGGTGTTTCATCATGCAGTTTTAGCTCAAACGGAACCTGCTTTTCTTCATTAGGTTGAATCACAAAAGGGTCAACTGCTTTCAATTGATCAATAGTGAAGGTTTGGTAACTTACGCTATCATCCACTTCGACTTTCATTTCCGTGTTCAATTTAATCGTAATAGCATCAATTTGTTGTTCGACATCTCCGCCTTTGATATGAACATGCCCTTTCAGCGTCGCTCCTTGAAACACGCTCATTTCGTCCAAAATGGTATCTACTTTTGCAGAGCCGATCCCCAGTGATGCTTTCAATTTTTTAAACATATTTTTCCTTTTTTAGCGACTTTTCTTCTAATAATCGTTTGTTTACACAATTGTTTTCTGCTGTGCAAGCAATAGACCACAAGAAAATGTTTGAATTCAATCATCAAGCCAAATAATGCTCAGCAGCAAGAGTCATTCAGCCCTGCTATAGGATTGTTCGGTCACTAAGCGGTACATTCGTCGAGAAATGTTTGCAATTTGTACCTAAATTAAGCAGTATTTGTATAGTCAAATAAAGGGAAATCATTATGTCTGCACCACTCTACATTCAAATTAAACAATTTATCCTGGATAAAATTGATGCTGGAGAGTGGGTAGTTGGTCATCGCATCGCCACCGAGATTGAGCTTACCGAGCAATTTGGTGTCAGTAGAATGACAGTGAACAAAGCAATTCGGGATTTAGTAAATGAGGGCCGATTACAACGTCGCCCACGCTTAGGCACGTTCGTGTGTGATCCTGGTGAAAAGTCAGAATCTCCCCTGCTAGACATTCGAAACATTGCCGAAGAAGTCAGCGATAGAGGGCGAAAGTATGGCAGTAAAGTGCTCAAACAGATTGCCATAAAAGCAGATGACAACATTGCGACAAAACTCGGCGTTATGCTAGGCACGACAGTGTTTTACAGTGAAATTATTCACTATGAAGACCAAACGCCGATTCAATTGGAGCTCCGCTGGGTGAATAGCCAATATGCCCCGAGTTATTTAAATCAAGACTTCACACAAATCACTCCAAATCAATACCTGTCAGATAATTGCCCACTCAGCGCGATAGAACATACTGTAGAGGCAATTGTGCCTGAAAGCCGTATTAAGCAAGACTTAAAAATGCAAGCCAATGAACCTTGCCTTCTCTTGAATCGCAGAACGTGGAGCCAAGATAAGTTAGTCAGTACCGCCCTACTTTATCACCCTGGTAACAAATATAAGCTGAGCTCAAAAGTGCTCATTTAAGGACAAGATTTATCCTCTAGATCTACGTTTTGATCACATTTTAGCAACATCAATCTTGTCAGTGTTCTTATTTTGCTCTATTTATTTGTATATACATTTAATGATACAAATAAACACAGGGACACAAACATGGATTTGCTGATTGAAAACGCACGTCTAGTTACCATGCAATCGGGAGAATGCGGATACCTTCCAACGCCTCCAGCGCGCATTGGTATTAAATCTGGAAAAATCGTTGCGATCAGTACTTGTGCCATTGGTGAAGACGCACCGCAAACCGAGTCTCTGCTGTCTGCCCAACATTACGCTCAGAGTATCGACCTTCAAGGCAAGTTAGTTCTGCCAGGTTTGATCGACTGCCACACTCATCTTATTTACGCGGGCAATCGTGCCAACGAATTTGAAATGCGCTTAAACGGCGTGCCATATCAAGAAATTTCCAAACAAGGCGGTGGGATACTTTCAACGGTGCATGCGACGCGTTCAGCAACCGAAGCGCAATTAGTTGAGTTAGCGTTGCCACGTTTAGACGGGCTACTCGCGAGCGGCGTCACTTCTGTCGAAGTGAAATCAGGCTACGGATTGACACTGAATGATGAAATAAAAATGCTCCGTGCAGCCAAAATGCTTGAACAAGAGCGCAAAGTTAAAATCACCACTACACTTCTCGCCGCTCACGCCATTCCGCCAGAGTTCCAAGGTCGTGCAGATGATTATATTGAGCACATTTGTCAGGACATAATCCCTGTTGTCGCAAAGGAAGAATTAGCTACGAGTGTCGATGTTTTTTGTGAATCGATTGGTTTCAATCTTGAACAAACAGAAAAAGTGTTTGTAGCTGCAAAACGCCACGGCTTAAAGGTTAAAGGGCATACTGAGCAACTTTCTAATCTCGGTGGTACAGCCCTCACTGCGCAATACAACGGTCTGTCAGCGGATCACATCGAGTTTTTAGATGAGCAAGGTGTTAAAGCACTTGCTCGATCAAACACCGTCGCCACTCTATTGCCTGGCGCTTTTTATTTTCTAAGAGAAACTCAGTTACCACCGATTGAGTTGTTGAGAGAGCATAACGTGCCGATGGCAATTGCTACGGACGTCAACCCAGGTACATCACCATTTTCTGATCTCACACTCATGCTGAATATGGCGTGCACGCTATTTCGCCTTACACCGCAAGAAGCATTGCGTGGTGTAACGCAACATGCAGCCAAAGCTCTGGGTTATCAAAACTCACGTGGCGAAATCAAAGTAGGGTTTGATGCGGACTTCTCTATCTGGGATATCGAAAGCCCTGCGGATTTAAGCTATCAAGTCGGAGCAAAACGTCTGGTAGGTCGTATAGTAAATGGTGAATACATTTCACACGGAGGCCAATAATATGTCTCAATTCGACCTACACTCTCCCCTATTTCATTGGCAAGGCCGTCATGATGCCGAGGACGGCAAGCTTGGTCAGCGAATTCATCACGTTGTTCAACGCCAAAAAGCAGATGAGTTGAGTGCCGTTGCGCATGGCGTCTCATTACTCGGTTTTGCTACCGACGCTGGCGTTGCGAGAAACAAAGGACGCATTGGCGCGAAAAAAGCGCCAGACTTAATCCGACGAGCACTCGCTAATTTAGCATGGCACCAAGACGCCCCACTATATGACTTAGGTACTGTGGTGTGTGAAGACGACTTACTGGAAGAGAGCCAAGCTCTATGTGCAGCAACCATTTCAAGCGCACTGCCCCATACGCCAGTCATCGTGCTAGGTGGTGGGCATGAGATTGCGTGGGCCTCGTTTTCCGGCTTAGCGGAATATTTTAAAGCGCACCATCCAGAGAAGAAGCCTAAAATCGGCATTATTAATTTCGATGCGCATTTCGATTTGCGCGCATTTGAGAGCAACCTCACCGACATAAGACCGAGCTCTGGTACACCCTTCAACCAAATTCATCATTTTTGTCAACGTAACGATTGGGACTTTCATTACGCTTGTATTGGTGTAAGCCGTAGTAGCAACACTAAAGCGCTATTTGAAAAAGCAGATGCGTTAAATGTTTGGTATGTAGAGGACAATCAGCTCTGCTACTTAAACCACAGTTATCACTTAACTCAGCTTCAGCATTTTATTGACGACTGTGACTACCTCTATTTGACCATTGATCTAGATGTATTTCCTGCCGCAACCGCACCTGGAGTCAGCGCACCAGCAGCTCGGGGAGTGAGTTACGACACTATTGCACCCTTTTTAGAGCGAATTCTTCATTACAAAAATAAGCTAATGCTGGCTGATATCGCCGAATACAACCCAAATTATGACGTCGATAGTCAAACTGCACGATTAGCTGCCCGTTTGTGTTGGGATATCGCCAACGCAATGGCGGAAAAACAGCACAAACCATAATGCATCCCAGATGCCACTGATTATTACGACCAAGCAAGTACTTGGTCATCACGAGAAACTAAAGGAGTCTGAAATGACACAGCGCCAGGGACAAGATCCACGACTTGATACAAGCAGAACAATTCGTGCACCTCACGGAGATAAACTGCGCGCAAAATCTTGGCTAACCGAAGCCCCTCTTCGTATGCTGATGAACAACCTTGATCCTGATGTTGCAGAACATCCACATTCACTGGTTGTATATGGCGGCATTGGCCGAGCAGCGCGAAACTGGGAATGTTACGACAAGATTGTTGAAGTGCTTGAAAGACTCGAAGATGACCAAACGCTTTTAGTTCAATCAGGCAAGCCTGTTGGTGTTTTCCCTACTCATAAAAATGCCCCACGCGTGCTTATCGCAAACTCAAACCTTGTTCCGCATTGGGCAAACTGGGAACACTTCAACGAGCTCGATAAACAAGGCTTGATGATGTACGGCCAAATGACCGCTGGCAGCTGGATATACATTGGCTCGCAAGGTATCGTACAAGGCACATACGAAACGTTCGTATCTGTTGCAAAAAAACACTTTGACGGTGAAGCAAAGGGCCGTTGGATTCTAACAGGTGGTCTTGGTGGCATGGGTGGTGCTCAACCTCTCGCTGGTACAATGGCGGGCTTCTCCATGATTGCAGTAGAGTGTGATGAATCACGTATCGATTACCGCCTACGTACAGGCTATGTCGATAAGAAAGCGACTTCTTTAGATGAAGCGCTAGCTATCATTAAAGAGTCAGACACACCAGTATCGGTTGGTCTACTAGGTAATGCAGCAGACGTTTTCTCTGAGCTGGTAGAACGTAATATCACGCCTGATGTCGTAACAGACCAAACGTCTGCACACGACCCGCTCAATGGCTATTTACCACAAGGCTGGAGCATGTCTCACGCAGCAGAAATGCGTTTGCAAGATGAAGCAATGGTCGTAAAAGCAGCGAAAAAATCCATGGCTGTGCAAGTTCAAGCGATGTTAGAGCTGCAAAATCGCGGCGCCGCAACACTCGACTACGGTAACAACATCCGCCAGATGGCCTTGGAAGAAGGCGTAGAAAACGCATTCGATTTTCCTGGCTTCGTTCCAGCCTACATTCGTCCTCTATTCTGTGAAGGTATCGGTCCTTTCCGTTGGGCTGCTCTCTCTGGCGATCCTGAGGACATTTATAAAACCGACCAAAAAGTAAAAGAGCTAATTCCAGATAATCCGCACTTACATAACTGGCTAGATATGGCTCGCGAACGCATCCAGTTCCAAGGTTTACCTGCGCGTATTTGCTGGGTTGGTCTTAAAGATCGTGAGCGTCTTGGTCAAGCATTCAACGAAATGGTGAAAAATGGCGAACTTAAAGCGCCCGTTGTCATTGGTCGAGATCACTTAGATTCTGGCTCTGTAGCAAGCCCGAACCGTGAAACCGAAGGTATGATGGACGGTTCTGACGCCGTATCAGACTGGCCATTATTAAACGCGCTACTCAACACGGCGGGCGGCGCAACTTGGGTTTCACTACACCACGGTGGTGGCGTAGGTATGGGTTTCTCGCAACACTCAGGTATGGTTATCTGCTGTGACGGCAGTGAAGATGCCTCACAACGTATTGCCCGCGTGCTGCATAACGACCCAGCAACAGGCGTGATGCGTCATGCTGATGCGGGATACGATATCGCTAAACAATGTGCAGCAGAGCAAGGGCTAGATTTGCCAATGTTCAACGAAGAACTGAAGAAGCTCAAGTAAGGATGAAAGAGATGTTAAATTTAACGCTAAAGCCAGGTCATATTAGCTTAAACGAACTACGCCAAGTGAGCCGTTCACCAGTCAACCTTACTTTGGATCCTGAAGCCATTCCGGCCATTGAAGAAAGCACACAGGTCGTAGACCGAGTCATCGCGGAAGATAGAACGGTTTACGGAATTAACACTGGTTTTGGGCTATTGGCTAACACACGAATAGCACCAGAAGATTTAGAAACACTGCAACGCAGTATCGTTCTTTCTCATGCGGCAGGTATCGGTGAGTTTATGTCAGATGAAACGGTTCGTCTGATGATGGTATTAAAAATCAATAGTCTGTCTCGTGGCTTTTCTGGGATTCGCCTAAAAGTCATTAATATGCTGACCGACCTAGTCAACGCACAAGTTTACCCTTGCGTACCTAAAAAGGGCTCTGTTGGCGCATCAGGTGACTTAGCTCCTCTAGCCCATATGAGCACTGTATTACTGGGAGAAGGACAAGCTCGCCACAACGGTAAAATCATTTCCGGGCAAGAAGCATTAAAAATCGCAGGTCTAGAGCCTATCACTCTGGCGCCAAAAGAAGGCTTAGCGCTACTAAATGGGACTCAGGCATCCACAGCGTTCGCATTGGAAGGCCTGTTTATCGCGGAAGACCTTTTCGCGTCAGCAACCGTTTGTGGTGCAATGTCTGTTGAAGCCGCTCTCGGCAGCCGACGTCCATTCGATCCGCGCATTCACCGTGTACGTGGTCATCGCAGCCAAATGGACGCAGCACTCGCATACCGTCATTTGTTAGACACATCGAGTGAAATAGGTGATTCGCACACTAACTGTGAAAAAGTACAAGACCCGTATTCTTTGCGCTGTCAGCCTCAAGTGATGGGTGCGTGTTTACAGCAAATCCGCAATGCGGCGGAAGTATTACAAGTAGAAGCGAACTCCGTATCAGATAATCCGTTGGTGTTTGCTGAAGATGGTGACATCATCTCTGGCGGTAACTTCCACGCGGAGCCGGTTGCAATGGCAGCCGACAACCTAGCACTTGCGATTGCCGAGATCGGCAGCTTGTCTGAACGTCGTATGGCATTACTTATCGATAGCGCGCTATCAAAACTGCCACCGTTCTTAGTCGACAATGGTGGTGTGAACTCTGGTTTCATGATTGCACAGGTTACCTCTGCTGCGTTAGCAAGTGAAAACAAAACACTCGCTCACCCAGCGTCAGTAGACAGCTTGCCAACATCTGCAAACCAAGAAGATCACGTGTCAATGGCAACATTCGCGGCTCGCAGATTGAAAGAAATGGGCGAAAACACTCGCGGTATTCTGGCTGTCGAATACCTCTCAGCAGCACAAGGCCTAGACTTTAGAGCGCCAAACAAGTCCTCTGAGCGTATTGAGATTGCGAAACAAATGTTGCGTGAAAAAGTATCGTTCTACGATAAAGATCGCTACTTTGCTCCAGACATTGAACAGGCAAATACTCTGCTTAAGCTGGCTATCCACAACACGCTCATGCCAGAGAGCTTGTTACCAAGTGTTCAATAACCAAGCATAACTGGCATTTCATCGAATAAACAGATAATGACTTGAAGGCTCTACGTTCAGCGTGGAGCCTTTTTACATACGATTAAACATGTTGATGGCACTATTTATGAACGCCTGTCTACTTTGATGGCTATACTTTAAAAGATAGGCGAGCGAAAAGGTCGTTGTTTATTGTTTTCGCAAATAAAAGCGTTGCTAAAGTATGCGTTTTTAACGGTTTATCCGCCGAAATAGTGTCTTATTGTTAGGATACGGTGAAGTTTTCACTGGATGGACCATTGCTACGCAGATATTCGCATATAATCCCACACAGTTTTGGTTACTACGTAAAAATTATGTTTCTAACACCTTATTTTTCAAACACTAATCACCAGTTTCAGTTCACTCGCGAACAAGCAAGCCACTTTGCAAAACGTGTCGCAGGTGACTACAACCCAATTCATGATGAAGACAACAAACGCTTTTGTGTCCCTGGGGATTTACTTTTCGCTGTGCTTCTTAGTAAAGAAGGCGTTAGCCAAAAGATGCGTTTTAACTTCTCTGGCATGGTAAACGATGGTGTAGCACTTCATATTGAAAATAAGTGTGACAAAGAAAGCGCTGTTGTTGACGAGGCAGGTAAAGAATACTTACACATGTCCCGTGAAGGTGAAACTAACCACGATCCGGCATTTATTGAGCATGTAGTGACAAATTACGTGCAATTTTCTGGTATGAACTTCCCTCACATCATGGTTCCTCTTATGGAAGAGAAGCAAATGATGATTAACTGCCAGCGTCCATTAGTTATTTATGAAAGCATGGAAGTCGAATTTTCACGCTTAGACCTTACGCATCCAGAGGTGGATTTCACTGGCGCAACATTCGACGTAGAAGGAAAACGAGGTGTAGTCACCTTAAACTTTGCGTTCAAAGAAGACGGTGAAGTCGTTGGTAAAGGTATTAAGCGCATGGTTGCAAGTGGCTTGAAGCCATATGACCAAGAAGCGGTTGACGACCTTGTACGCCGCTTTAATGAACGTAAGGAAGCATTCCTAGCAAAGTTCGTTAAGGCAGCCTAGTCGACTGCCCTATCAGAAGCGCACAAAAAACGTGTTTACTAAAAGAAAGCCCAACGTCGACCGTTGGGCTTTCTTTTTATGTCTCATCCAAACAAAACTAAACGCAATGCTTAGAGCCAACGACGAACATGATTTTTATAATCCACATACTCCTCACCAAACAATCGCTCTAGAACGCGTTCCTCAGGCTTGATTTGAAACCGATTCATATAACTGACAAATATCACGCCACAAAGCACCACACTCAAGTGCTGCCACCACAAACCAGTTGCTATGATTAGGAGCAGTAATGCCGTGTACATAGGGTTGCGTGAAAAGGCAAACACACCAGTTCTTACAACAGAAGATGCCGCTTCAGGTTTTACTGGGTTTACTGTGGTTTTTACTTTGCGAAATTCATACATACCAGCAATGCCTATGTAACCAGACAACAAAGTTAATACACCTACTACAAATTCAACAAAGGGTACTCGAATGTTCATGCTCGGCGTCAAAACTTTAAGTCCATACATCAAAAGTATGACTAACAAAAACACCACAACAGGTGGGACTTTGAGTTCAAGTTTTCTCAAGATTCATATCCTTTGAAAGGGTCTAAATACGGTTTCTAAAAAGCCCAGTAAAACTGGGCTTGATTTAGTCCGATTACAACAAAGTTAACAATGCCTGAACGGGATGCTTGGGCTTCGTTCCTTCAAAGCGTTTCACTTGGCTGCGGCAAGAATAGCCTGTAATCAAACATCTCTCGTTATCCAACTTATCTAAGCTTGGCTTCCAGCTTAAATTGTAAATATCTTTCGACATCGACAACTTATCAACCTCATGACCAAACGTACCCGCCATACCACAACAACCAACAGGTACCGTATTCAAAACTGCACCAAAGTGAGCAAAAATAGCGCCCCACTCTTTTTCCGCATTTGGCATTTTGGTTTTCTCAGTACAGTGAGTAAACAGATACCAAGGTTCCTGCGCCTTATGCTCTCCGCTTTCAAACGCTTCTAGTCTTGGGTAAAGCCATTCGTGGGCTGTTAGTACATCGAAATTACCTCGCTTACTGCCAAGCACTTCAGCGTATTCATCTCGATAACACAGCACCAAAGCAGGATCGACGCCAACTAATGGGATATCCAAATCCGCTACCATCGCCAAGAACTTCGCTGTGTCGGCTGCTGTGTCCTTAAACTGACGTAAAAACCCTTTAATGTGTTGTGCTTTACCATTCGGCTTAAACGGCAGAAGCACCGGATTCATACCCAGCTTTTTCAATAACTTAACGAAGTCTTCAACGACATCAGCGTCGTAGTAACTAGTGAATGGGTCTTGAACAATTAAAACATGCTTGCTCTTTTCAGACGAAGACAAACCACTGAGCGCTTGCAGATCATAAGGCGTTGTCAGCGACTCTACTCGTTGTTTCAAGGTGGGTACTGATAACAACGGCGCATCGACATACCCGACCGTAGATGCCGTTAAACTTTTCACCCACGACTGCTTCAAAACACCATTTACGACACCTGGCGCTTTCGCCATCATCGGCAGCATAGTCTCAATGTTGGCAACCAGATAGTCTTTTGCAGGACGTTGATAACGAGAGTGATAAATGTTTAAAAAGCGCGAGCGAAAGCTCGGAACATCGACTTTAATCGGACACTGGCTCGCACATGCTTTACACGCCAAACAACCATTCATCGCTTCATACACTTCGTGAGAGAAGTCATACTCGTGACGACGATTGATAGAATGACGTACGCGGTCAATCATGGTTTTGATTGATGTTTTGTTTTCTAGTGTTTGCTTTTCTAAGTCAAGAATATCAATGCCTTGCTCAGTAAGCTGACGCAACCACTCACGAACCAAACCTGCACGACCTTTTGGTGAATGACGACGATCGGCTGTTACTTTCATCGATGGACACATTGGCGAGCTGGTATCATAGTTAAAACACAAACCGTTACCGTTACATTCCATCGCTTGTTTAAAGCTGTCACGTACTTGAACGTCAATCTGACGGTCATAGTAACCACGTTTGGTATCGGTAACTTTGACAAGCTCTGCATCACTATCCAGCGGTGTACAGATTTTACCCGGGTTCATTTTGTTGTGTGGATCGAATGCCGCTTTCACACGTCTCAGTTCAGTAAACAACTCGTCGCCGAAAAACTCAGGGCCATATTCTGAACGGAAACCTTTGCCGTGTTCACCCCACATCAAACCGCCGTATTTCGCCACCAGCTTGACCACTTCATCAGAAACTTCGTGCATCAATGCTTCTTGGTGCGGGTCACACAAATCCAACGCAGGACGTACATGAAGCACCCCAGCATCGACGTGACCAAACATGCCGTAATTCAGAGACTTGCTGTCTAACAGTTCTCGAAACTCTACAATGAAGTCCGCCAGGTTTTCTGGTGGCACACAGGTATCTTCAGCGAATGCGACCGGTTTAGCACGACCTTTTGCTGCGCCTAACAAACCCACCGCTTTTTTACGCATGTTGTAAATACGCCCAATGCTCGCTACATCGTTACAAACTTGGTAGCCGATAATGCCCGCTTCTTCTGTTTCCAACATGGTATCGAGCTTGGCGGTCAATGCTGCAACCTGAGCAGCAACTTCCTCTTCGTCCTGACCTGCGTATTCCACCATATTGATACCAAGCATCTCTTTATTTGGAACATCGGTAAGTAAATCGCTCACGGTGTGCCAAACGATATCTTGCTTCGCGAGATTAAGCACTTTTGAGTCAACGGTTTCTACAGACAGCGCCTTCGCTTCTACCATAAACGGTGCATTACGCAGTGCAGAATCAAAGCTGTTGTATTTAACGTTAACCAAAGTACGCGCTTTCGGAATTGGCGTCAGGTTAAGCTTCGCTTCGGTAATGAATGCCAATGAACCTTCAGCGCCGCACAGTACTCGTGTGATATCGAAACGGTCACCTTCTTCATTCAAGGCATTTTTTAAATCGTAGCCCGTTAAAAATCGGTTAAGAGGAGGAAACTTATCTACGATCTGCTGGCGTTTTTCACGACATACGGATTCCGTTACACGTAGCGCCTTGGCAGCAAACTCGCCTTCTTTTGGGTAACCATGAGACAAGTCCGACTCTAAAATTGAACCATCAGCAAACACCGCTTGTAGCGACAAAACATGATCGGATGTTTTTCCGTATTTCAGAGAACCTTGACCAGAAGCATCGGTGTTGACCATGCCGCCAATCGTTGCACGGTTACTGGTAGATAAGTCTGGAGAGAAGAAGTAGCCATAAGGGCGAACAGCGTCATTTAACTGGTCTTTCACTACACCAGTTTGTACACGAACCCAGCCTTCTTTCTCATTAATCTCAAGCACTTTGTTCATGTGACGAGACATATCCACCACAATACCTTTGGTTAGCGACTGACCATTGGTCCCTGTGCCGCCACCACGAGGTGAAAAGGTAATTCGTTCGTACTTTTCTTTATTGCTCAGTTTCCCGAGGAGAGAAACATCTTCTGTCGTTTTGGGATGAACGACAGACTGAGGAAGTTGCTGGTAAACACTGTTGTCAGTGGCAACCGCTAGTCGACTTGAATATTGGCTTTCGATATCACCAGTGAATCCGGCGTGCTCAAGCTCTTTCAGAAAACTAAGAACAAGAGGATCGACATCAGTTTGCGAGTGTAATCTTGGTAACATTTGCTTCCTGCCCCTACGACGCTGATCCGATCAGCTGCGGGTTGTGTAATTATTTGCTCACTTCTCATACAAATTGGCGCTAAGCGAAAAATAACACCACAAAAGAGTTAGTGAAGTAATATTCTTTGAATTTCGTCACTTTACAACATTTAAAAAGACGAGCAAATCAGAATCTCGATACAATAATTAAACTTATGCTTTATTTTTTCACGCTTGATGCCTTACATTGGGGAACGAATCGCGTTTCTAGATGAGTTTTCAGAATGAAAAAAAATAAAATTGTGACCACTGAAGATATCCTTCTCAAACTTTGCCAGTCTGTTTCTGGCGTACTTACTTCGGCGACATCTTCTCAAGTAAATTACTCAGCAATGGTGCAAAAAATCCACAAGACTAGCCTCAAACCAGATTTTGGCTGTTTTGTTCTGTTTGATGGCGGATTTACCGGGCTAGTTGTGATTAATTTTACGGCAAAAGCCGCACTGGAGATCTACACCAACTACATGCGTAATATGGGCATGCCAGAAGAAGAACTGGCAATATCTCATACTTCTGACGAGGTAGGCGATGTTCTGGGTGAACTCATGAATCAACTGGTCGGAGACTTCACTAATAAAATTCGTAAAGACCTGCAAACGAACATCACACAAAACCAACCAAAAATGCTGGCGCTGAATAAGCAAGTTATCTTACAAGTTGATACCAACCTTGACCGCCCTCAAGCGCGCAGAGTGACGTTCTCCACCGAAAACAACAATATTTTCTATCTCGAACTAGCAATGGATAAAACTGAGTTCATCCAACTGGAAGAGTTTGAAGTTGCTGAAGACGAAAACCCAGACGACATTTTAGAGGCAACACGTAAACAGTTGGCTGAGAAAGAATCTAAATCGTCGGGATCAAACGATGATGCCGATGACTTGCTCAACCAGCTCGGGTTGTAATTCTAACGAATCTTAATGAAGAATGGCTTCTTAGACACAAGTACGACTTCATACTGATTACGACGAACTAAAACGCCAGCCTCGCTTAATGCGAGGCTTCTTTTTATGTGCTGAAATTATCTTCAGTCCCACCTTGTATTTCGTTTTTATGTCAAAAAAGGTAATATGTCTGACTTCATAAATTTTCTGCTTTCGTTACTGGTTGTCGATGGATAAACAAAAAGCTCTGAAAAAAATCGCCAAGTG